>CAJZGD010000162.1 GCA_915275065.1 uncultured Corynebacterium sp.
CACTCTTTCCCTACACGACGCTCTTCCGATCTCACATGTCAGTCTATTTAAATCACTAACAAATCAAGGTAGAGTCGAGTTTTATGTGTGGAATTGTTGGATACGTAGGGACTAAAAACATCCCTGGTAGGGCACATTTTGCCCTCGACGTGGTATTGGAAGGCTTACGACGCTTGGAATATCGCGGCTACGACTCGGCCGGTATTGCCGTGCTCGACGAGGGAAAAATAAGCTTCCGGAAAAAGGCTGGGAAGGTCGCCGCCCTCGATGAAGTGATCGCCGCTGACCCCCTACCCCAAGCGGTGGTGGGTATTGGGCACACCCGGTGGGCCACCCATGGTGGGCCGACCGACGCCAACGCTCACCCACACGTGGTGGATGACGGCAAACTCGCTGTTGTGCACAATGGCATCATTGAGAACTTCGCGGAACTGAAAACCGAGCTGGCAGAAAAAGGCTATGCTTTCGAGTCTGAAACCGACACTGAGGTGGCCGCTACCCTGCTGTCCGACTTCGTGCACGGTGCCGCCGGCGGCGATCTCACCGAAGCTATGCGGCTGACCTGCAACCGGCTGGAGGGCGCGTTCACGCTTTTGGCGCTGCACACGGATTTCCCGGATCGGATTGTTGCCGCCCGCCGGAATTCCCCGCTGGTCATTGGCCTGGGCGAGGGCGAAAATTTCCTCGGCTCCGACGTGTCCGGGTTCATTGACTACACCAAGAATGCGGTGGAGATGGCGAACGATCAGATCGTCACCATCACCGCCACCAGCTACGACATTATTGATTTCGCCGGCAATGAAGCCCAGGGCAAGCCGTTCAAGGTGGAGTGGGATGCTGCCGCTGCGGAAAAGGGCGGGTTCAGTTCGTTCATGGAGAAGGAAATCCACGACCAGCCGGCCGCCGTCCGCGACACCCTGATGGGCCGGTTCGACGAGAACGGCAAGCTCACGTTGGATGAGCTGCACATCGACGAGTCCGTGCTGCGCAGCATCGACAAGATCATTGTCATCGCCTGCGGCACAGCCGCCTATGCCGGCATGGTGGCCCGGTATGCGATCGAACACTGGTGCCGTATCCCCACCGAGGTGGAGTTGGCTCACGAGTTCCGGTACCGGGACCCCATTGTGAACGAGAAAACCTTGGTGGTGTCCCTGTCCCAGTCGGGTGAAACCATGGACACGCTCATGGCGGTCCGTCACGCCCGGGAGCAGGGCGCGAAGGTGATTGCGATTTGTAACACCCACGGTTCGTCCATTCCGCGGGAGTCCGACGCCTGCCTGTACACGCATGCCGGCCCGGAAATCGCCGTGGCCTCCACGAAGGCATTCCTCGCCCAGATTGCGGCCGTGTATCTTTTGGGCCTGTACCTGGCGGAGCTGCGCGGCAATATGTTTGCCGACGAGGTACACAAGATCCTCGACGAGCTGCGGGACATTCCCGAGAAAATCCAAAAGGTCATCGACAATGAGGACCAGGTCAAGGAGTTGGGCCGCAGCATGAAGGACGCCACGTCCGTGCTGTTCTTGGGCCGCCACGTCGGGTTCCCGGTCGCCCTAGAGGGTGCTCTGAAGCTGAAGGAGATCGCATACCTGCACGCCGAGGGGTTTGCCGCCGGCGAACTGAAGCACGGCCCGATCGCCCTGGTGGAGGAGGGCCAGCCGGTGTTTATCATCGTGCCGTCCCCGGGCGGCCGCGAATCCCTGCACTCGAAGGTTGTTTCGAACATTCAGGAGGTGCGGGCTCGGGGCGCCATCACAATTGTGATCGCCGAGGAGGACGATAAGGCAGTTGAGCAGTTCGCCAACCATGTTATTCGCATCCCCGAATCCCCCAGCTTGATGCAGCCGCTCTTGGCCACCGTGCCGTTGCAGCTGTTTGCGGCCACCGTCGCCGAGTCCAAGGGCTACGATGTGGATCAGCCCCGTAACCTGGCCAAGTCTGTGACCGTCGAATAGCACAGAAATGCGATAACGCGAGGTTCCCCAATAGGTGGAATCTCGCGTTATTTTTATTCGACGACGCTCGGCGCGGCGGTTTGCCTATCGCAGCTGTTGCTGTTTTCTCTGTGCGCGGCGAAGTTTCAGCTCGGGCGGGTCGTCGGAGGTGATGGAGGCGCCGGCGATGAATCCGCCAATGGCGCCGCCTAGGTGGCCTTGCCAGCTGATTCCGGGTTCGCTGGGCAGCACCCCATAGAACACCCCACCGTAGTAGAACACGAGCGCGAGGCCAACGAGGATTTGGGAGAGGCTGCGGTTGAAGATGCCGCGAATGACCAGGTAGGTGAGCCAGCCAAAGATAACGCCGGAGGCACCAATGTGGGTGCTGCCAATGCCGCCGAAGAGCCATTGGAAGGCGCCGGCGACGATGGTACTAATGATGGTGACTTCCCAGAACACGCGTTTGCCGGACCAGCCGATGAGGAAGGCACAAACCACGCCGATGCTGGTATTGCCGATGAGGTGTTCCCAACTGCCGTGGAGGAGGGGCGCGGTGATGATGTGCCAGAGGGTGGAGGTGTCCCACGGGTGTATGCCAAAGTAGTTGAGGTTATTGGCGAACACGAAGGCGTTAATAATGAAGATGACCCAGATGACGACCACGAATCCGACTGCGTGGCTAATTCCGGCTTTGAGTTGGTGTCGTCGTTTAGCGAGGGCTACTTGTTGTTGCGGTCGCGCAGCAGGCACCCCCGCTGTGGGCGGATAGGCTCCCTGGTAGGGATCCTGGTGGTGAGTTTTTTTCGAGAAGGCCATAATGACCAATATTCTAGCGGGTTAGTTCGAAATAAGTGTTCAGACCAAATCCGGGTTCGGCGGCGACCACGGCATCAACAATGGCAGCGGCGGTAATCTCGGCCGCGTGGGTGGAGAGACTTAGCATGGTTTCGAGATCGACGCCGGTGCCGTCGCCGGTCGAAAGGCAGAAGAGCGTGTCACCGTCGAGCGGCGAGTGCGCGGGGTGAATGGCCCGAGCAATCCCATCGTGCGCAACCATTGCGAGGCGTTTGGCCTGGGCTTTGGTGATGGGGGCGTTGGTGGCGATCACGCCGATGGTGGTGTTGAGCTTGGGGGTTGCCGCCGGTAGCTTGTCGACGGCTACCTTTCGGCGGGGATCCGCCCAGAATTCACCGGTGTCGGGGTTCATGACGTCCCCCAGGGGGTTGGCGACAATGCCTGCGGCCATGACCCACTCCCCTACCTGCATGGATGCCTGGCCAAACCCACCGCGGAGCCGGCCTGCGGTGGCACCGCACCCGGCGCCGACACTACCGGATCGGGTGTCGGGTTCCCCGGTGAGTGCCGCGTGGGCGGCAGCGTAGCCGTCGTCCCGGGTGGGCCGGTTGGTGGGGTCGCCAACGAGGAGATCAAAGATGACGGCAGCCGGCACAATGGGCACGATGGGGCTCTCATCCATGTCGAGGACTCGAAATCCTATTCGATCTTCTTCGAGGCGGGCCATGACCCCATCAGCGGCGGCCAGCCCGTAGGCGGATCCGCCGGTGAGGGTGATGGCGTGGATGCGTTGCACCGTGTTGTGTGGCGCTAGTAAGTCAGTTTCCCGGGTGCCGGGCCCGCCGCCCCGAACGTCGACAGCGGCGATGGCGGAGTCGGGGGCCACGATCACAGTGCAGCCAGTATCCCCCAGGGATTTGTGGCCCACCGCGATGCCGGGGACGTCGATAAGCTTGTTATTGCATGTCAATGTCGTGCCCCATTGCGCCTAGGAGTGTGCCTTGGTTGTAGGCGAGCCAGTCCACCAGGTTGTCGCGTTCTTCGCGCCGAACCGGGTCGTCCGCGTCGATGGCGGAGAGGTAAAGTCGCAGGTCGTTAATGCCGCTCAGCCAGGCGTCGGCCTCATCTTCGGTGATGGTGACGTTTACGGAACCGTCGGGGCCCAGGGCTTGGCCGATGATGGCGAGGTTGATGAGTTTGCCTTTGGTGATGTCGGATTCGTGCAGGGATCGCAGCAGGGAGTTGTCGCCCTCGTATTCCTCGTCGCCATCACGTTCGAAATCGGGCAGCAGGCGGGCCAGGGAGGGGTCGTCGGGAGCGTCTTTGTGCCCGGAAGGCATGCCGGTGAGTTCGGCAAGTTCGTCGCGGGGGGCGGATTGGGCGCGTTCCATGAGCGCGTTGGCGACGGTGGCCGCGAGGTTACCAAGGATTTCCCGTTCGATGGGTTCGAAGACGCACTGGTATTTGGCCGGGCCGAAGAGGCTCTTTTTTCGTTTCCATGCTTGCATGCTCAGCCAGCCTGTTGCATAGTTGCCCACAACCCATGGGTGTGGAGTTTTTTCACGTCGGCTTCTACTTTGTCTTTTTCCCCGGAGGAAACCGCGGCTTTGCCTTCGGTATGAACCTGCATCATGAGTTCCATGGCGCGTTTTTTGTCATAGCCGAGAACGGTTTGGAACACGTAGGTAACATAGCTCATGAGGTTGACGGGATCATCCCACACAATGCACACCCAGGGAAGATTTTCACTGGTTGCCATGTCGACTTCGAGTTCTTGTTCTACGCCGGGAGTTGCCATGGGCGACGATAGGGTAATGGCAGTAGGTGGCGGGTCGAATTCGGAGTTGATGCGGGCCCTGGGGTCGCCATCACCGCACTGAAGTAGTGTGGTGGTTTTCCGCAAAGTCTTCATGCCTCACAAGGATAGTAACGGTACTGAGCAAACACCACCTAGAACGCCTCACCACGCACACATATTATTTTGGCTATATAAATATAATGTCGGTTTGTTGATAATTCAGTGCTAAAATTTAACGAAGAATCACATTTATTACCCGTCATTGGTGGAGGAAACCGGCCATGCAGCAGTTCTTCGACGCTCTCAAGAACTTTCGGGCGATTGCCCCCAGCGGTGATCGCATCACCGAGGCGCAGCGCATCCTGTCCTACATGTTGGCCGCCATCACCCTGATTGGGGCATTTTTTCACACGTTCGGTTCGGCCCCGCAAAATTCGTCACAGCCGGCAACCGTAAGCGATGCGGAAAAACCCACGTTGCAGGAGCTTGTGCAACCTATCGACGCCGCCCGCATCTGGGATGATTCCCTCATCCGCAACGATATTGTGCAGATCCTCAACCAGTCCCGCACCGATTCGGGCCGGGAACCACTCAACCCCGATTTCGACCTGGGGTCGCGGGCGCAAAAGTGGGCGGAGCGCAACGCTACCACGAATAGTTTCAAACCCACCCCGGCAAACGTGGTCATGGTGCAGGCAGGATTGGGCTACCCGGAGGCGAAGGCCTCGAAATTCCTCGACACCTGGTTCAAAGACCAAACCAGCCAGGCGGCCTTGGCGGATAAAAAACTCACAAAGGTGGGGGTGGGTGTGGCCAGCTCCCAGGGGCGCACATACGCCGTGGTACAGCTGAGCTAGCCTAATCCAGGTCAGCATTTGGGCTAAACTTAGCGTTTATGTACGATTCACTATCCACCGCACTGCTGACCGATATGTACGAGCTGACCATGCTGCAGTCGGCGCTTGCCGACGGCACTGCGCACCGCATGTGCGCATTCGAAGTATTCTCCCGGCGACTGCCAAACGAGCGCCGCTATGGGGTGGTGGCTGGCACCGCCCGCGTCTTGGAGGCTGTGACGAATTTCCGGTTCACGGAAAAACAATTGGAGTCGCTGGACTTCCTCAACCAAGAAACCCTGGATTACCTGCGTAATTATCGGTTTACTGGGCAGATTGATGGGTATCGGGAAGGGGAGTTATATTTCCCCTACTCCCCCATCATGCTGGTTCGCGGCACCTTCGCCGAATGCGTTGTGTTAGAAACCCTGATCTTGTCCATCCTCAACGCGGATTCCGCGGTGGCATCGGCCGCCGCCCGCAT
>CAJZGD010000163.1 GCA_915275065.1 uncultured Corynebacterium sp.
GACACCGGGCCACATCGTTACCAGCGCGCGCTGCGTACCTGCGATGGGGTGCAATTGCGTGCCGGACAGCTCATCGAGTGGGGTGAGCGTCGTACGCAAAAGGCCGTCGATACCCGGCTTGTTGCCGACATGGTGCTCACCAGTGTTCGCCAGGAAGTTACCGATATTGTATTAGTATCGGGCGACGCCGACATGATTCCAGGCGTGCAAGAAGCAGTAAATCATGGGATTCGCGTGCATCTATATGGGTTTGGTTGGGACTCCATGTCTTCCGCTCTGCGGCATACCTGCGATTCGCTGGTGATACTCGACCCGCGCGAGGATTTCGGCGATTGTATGCAACTGCATGTATTGGAAGGCCCCCTGCCGCCCATTGTGCGCACTGTGGATGATCCGCTTGTCGACGACGAACCCAAGGTGGTTGCCATCGAAGTGGAAACCACCGAACCAGCACCCGAGTCTGCCAAAACTGTTGAACAAGTGGACCCCGAGTTCTCGGAACCAGAACTCGATGACATCAATACCATTACCGTCAGCCACACCACCATGGAGACGCTCACCGACAATAGCCACTCCATTCGACAGACTGGGCAGATTTCGCTCACCATGAATTCGGAGGGAAAAACCGCCGAAACCTCACCCGTTGGTTCCGACGGCAAGGCAAAACCTTCGCCAGCCGATGCGCCCACCAGGCGCCCCAACCCCTCCATGATGGCACCCCGGCGCAAGCTCCGCTCGCATTATGTTCCTCTGCATAATGAGGTGTGGACTTCCGCCGGGTTTCTCACCCCATTTGATGTGGGCCAACAGTATGCAATCTGGTGGTATGAAAACGCCGCCACCAGCGAACAACGCGATTCCGCCCATCTGCTTTCTGGTGGCGGCTTGCCCCCAGAGATCGACCGGCCACTGCTGCAATTTGCCTGCGATGCGCTGCATGAATATACCTTGACCGAAACCCAGCGGGTGCAATTGCGGGATGGGTTTCACACAGGTATTCGGGGGATTTTGGTGAATAATCGGTTTGATTAGTCGTAGCGGGGAGTGCGGCGCACTGCCCCGAATACGAAAAAGAACACGATGATGAGCACTATGATGCCAATGGCAGCCAACCGGGGCATGCCTAAAAATGCCATGATGGTGCCCAGGGGTGCGACGGCCACGCTGATGCCACCGGCCCATCCCTGAAGGATGACGCGGTGGTGGCGCGGCACGGCGTCGATAAGCAAAGCGCCGGTGGCAACCATGACCGCAACCTTACCGACGCCCAATATCACAATGGCCACGAGTACCCACATGGTATCGCTGGCCGCAACCACTAAAATCAGGCAACCTATCACCGCCAGGCCGTAGCCTGTCGCCACCACCCGGGTGCGCCCCAGCCGATCCGCTACCACGCCGAACAGGGGAGACATGCCATATCCGATCAGGCTCGACAATATTTGGGCTGCCCCCACCAGCATCAATGACTGCGTGCCGTACAGTTCATTTTCGGAAGACACCACATAGACCGTGGTTGTGGTCCAGAGGAGGTCGATCACTAAGATCATGGCGGTGAGCGTCACTATTGCGGCGCTTGCGCCTGGCGCTTCTATAAACCGAAACCGGGCATCATTATCTTCGCTCAAATGTTCGGATTGCTGCATGGTGCCCGATATGGGATGGAGGCCAAACCAGAGAATAATGACCGATACTATGCAACACAGCATGCATAGCGTGAACCCAATGACCCCAAGGGGAATTTCCGCCTGTTGCTCCAAATAATATGTGTAGTTCACCACTGGCGACCCCAGGGCCATCCCTATGGCGGTCATACTCAGGACATAGGAGAAATCGCTGGCACGCGATGTTTTTGAGGAGAAATCCGTGGCGGCAAATGGGGTGTACCAGTTCGCGGCCAACCCCGCCCCCAACAGGAAAGCAACAAGGTAGAGTAGTAAATCCACGTCGAGCAGGGCGGAGACTAATCCCAACACGCTGGCCGCCAACATGAGCCCCATGCCCAATACCAGCGCTAATCGACGTCCTTGCCGCAGGGTGATCCTCGTAAGTCCAATGATTGCCGCCACGCACCCCACCTGGGACACAATGCTCAACCAAGACACTCCCGACGCCTGATGATGGTGCGCATACTGCAATTGGATGAGCGCGGTCACCATGCCCAGGGGAAACGCAGCAAAAAACTGGGAGAGCATAAGCACTCCCAATACCCGACCTCGATATGAATGCCCCTGATACGAACGCGACGCATCACGTGTGACGTGAGCACCCGGCGCGTTCGTCACACGCGCCGAATGCGCTGAATGCGCCGAGTGCGATGAACGCTTCGGGTGGTTTGAGCTGCTATAAGCAGGGCTTCTCCTAGCCGAGGATCCGTGGGCCATGAAAAAACAGTAGCATTACCCACACGCCTGAGGAGCTTGTGGTAGGTGCGCTACCCCCAGAGGAAACCAACGAAAATTGGGGTGTTTTTCGCTGGTTATTCCTGTGGTTTTAGAGCTCTTTGTGTTGTGGCCCGGGGAGTTGGAAGCCGTTACCAGTAGTATTGCTGTTTCCGGCGCTGCCGGTGCTCCCGGTATTTGGGGCGGTTTTTGGCTTGGTACCGGCTGGCTCGTCGGTGGAGTCTTCCACCACATCGGCGTCGTCAACGTCGAGGGTGTTGGTGACGCTGGTTGTTCCAGAAGAGCCTGCGGGTTTAAAAGGGTTTTGGTCTGGACCCACCTCTTCGAACACAGGTTCTGCGTCCATGGGGGTCGTGGAGGCCGCCGACGTCTCTGTTGCCGACGTCCCTGTCGCCGGGATTCCTGTTGCCGGAGTCGTCAGCGCCGAGGTGCCCGTCACCGGAACGCTTGGGGCCGAGTTGCCCGCTGCCGGGGTATTCGGAACGCTCGGCGTCCCTGACATCGGCGTCCCTGCTACCGACCCGTCCGAAGCGCCCAGACTCCCTGTTGCCGGCCCGCCCGAAGCCGGGAAGGCCCCCGTCCCCCCAACCCCAGTGCTCCCAGTTCCTCCGGTGCTCCCAGCCCCGAAACCGGATTGCGGCGTCGTTCCGGCGTCGACACCAGTATTAGTGCCCACACCGGTATTCATGCCGGTACCTGCGGGTAGTTGGGGGCTGGTGGAATCGGACCCAGCGGTGAGCTGGCCACCGGTGGCGCTGTCGCCGCCGTGCATTTGGGCGCGGATTTCGGCGAGCTTTGCGGAGGCTTTCATGTCGTTGCTTGCCGCCTCGATTTCAGCGAGCCGGTCACCAACGGAGTTTTCCAGCAGCTCCTGAGCGCCCATGGCGGTGGCGTAGCGGGATTCGATTTTGGCTCGCACATGGTCGAGAGTGGGAACGCTGTCATCAGGCTTGAGCTGGTTCATGGTGTCCATGGCCTTGGTGGCGGATTCCTGCATCTTCGCCTGGCGAGCCTGATTGAGCAACTGATCGGCTTCAGCCAATTGTTGCTTGAGCCGTGCCTCGGATTGTTGCACTTGGCGTTTGGCTTGTTCGGCATTTTGGGTGGCTTGGGCGTGGAGGGTTTTTGTTTCCTCTAACTGGGTTTCGACGCTCACAAGTTGGGTGGCGTAAATTTCGGCGGTGGAGCTGAACTCTTGGGATTTTATGGCATCTCCCTGGGCGTTTGCCTGGTCAGCAAGGGTGAGGGCTTGGCGGGTTTTATCGGCAAGTTTTTGTTGCTCTTCGATCAACCGGTTGAGTTTCATTTCCAGTTGGTTTTTGTTCCCTATCACCGCTGCGGCTTGTTGGGAGATTTGCTGGTGCTGTTTTTTGGCCCCTTCGACGGCCTGCCGAATTTGAATCTGAGGATCGGCGTTTTCATCAATGCTTTGATCTAGTGACGCCTGTAAATATTTCCACCCTTTAGAAAATGGGTTCGCCATGATATATGCTTCCTCCGCTAGTTGTTACTAAATTCGATACAGGGTTTCGAAGGGGTGGAACACATATTTTTTATGCCGTAGGCCCCTCGCAACCATGCTGAAAAGCATCTACTAGTGTAGTGCGAAAGCCCATAGCTGTGTGATGAAGGTACTCGGACTCACACTGGGGTCCCGTGAAAAACCATGATGGTGGTGGGGAATCCCGAAGATATCTCACAATTATGGGTCCGCGGTTTCCCACAGACCCATAATATTAGTTGTTCGTAGCGTTATGTTCCGCGATTTGGCGTCGCACATCATCCATATCCAATGCGCGCACTTGTTCGATCACGTCTTCCAATGCTGCGGGCGGCAGGGCGGCGGACTGCCGGAAAACCATGATCCCATCGCGGAAGGCCATGATGGTGGGGATGGCTTGGATTTCCAGGGCGGCGGCCAGGCCTTGGTTTTCTTCGGTGTTGAGCTTGGCGAAGGTGATGTCTTCGTGCTTTTCAGATGCCTTCTTGTAGACGGGCATGAATTGCCGGCAGGGTCCGCACCATTCGGCCCAGGCGTCGACAAGCACAATGCCTTCTTGAGTGACCGTGTCGTTAAATGTGTCTTTGCTTACTTCTACGAGTGCCATGGTTGCATTCTCTCCTTCAAAGTAGTTATCTAAGTTCTAGTCTTCCTAACATTCAGTAGTGTCCACATTATTCCCGTTAGCGAAGATTTCGTCGCATTTTATTTGGGTTATACCTATAACCAGCGTAAAGAGAGGAATTCCCATGACGAAAACTTACCAAGTTGAAGGCATGACATGCGAGCATTGCGCAGCTTCCGTCCGCGAAGAGGTGGGCGAGATCGCCGGTGTTACCAAGGTTGATGTTGATGTGGCTTCCGGCCAGGTTGCCGTGTCGGGCTCGGATTTCACCGACGCCCAGGTGAGCGCCGCCGTTTCCGAGGCAGGCTATTCTGTCAAGGCTTAGCGGTCAGCCCTGCGCCACGGTCTCGTTGCCGTGGCGTTTTTCTTTGCTTGACGACGCCCAAAGGCTCCCAACCCAGTCCAGCCCCCAGCCCCATCCCTAAACCCAAGCTCAGCGCTTCCGCTAAGCTTGGTTTCCATTTTTCGGCCAACACTTGTCTTGCGCAAACGGGAGGCCGCCACTCGAAAACCAAGCTTAGAACTTTTGCGGCACAGGCCATGGGCACATTCACACCGGCTGCACAAGTGCTGAGCTGGAGTTCCGGCCAACTCAGGACCCCCGAAAACCCGGATAACCCCGAACCCAAGCTCAGCATTCATGCAGTAAGCCTTGCTGCAAACATACTGAGCTGTACTTTCTCGATTCAGTGGCCCAATGTAGGCATGTCCAGGAACGGAACTCCAGCTCAGAACACTTGATACCCACCATCAACTGTGGCAGCGCATTCGCTAAGCTTGGTTTCCCATTTCTATGGCCACTAGCTCCTGGGGGTTTGCTGCCTTTGCATAAAACACCATGCTTAGCAAATGTGCGACCCTCCTTGAAAGCGGTAACGCCACAGCCCCATCCAGGGCTTCATACCTTCTAAGCATGGTTTTCAAAATCTGCCACCCCAAATCCCCAGGAGCTGACATGCCCGCCAGGGAAAGACCATGCTTAGAACATGTGCAGCGCTGCCCTGGGTTGTTGGTAGCGTTTTCTCTAAGCTTGGTTTCGTTCAAAACAGGGGGCCACAAACCAGAAACCAAGCTTAGAACTTCTGCGGCACAGGCCATGGGCACATTCACACCGGCTGCACAAGTGCTGAGCTGAAGTTCCGGCCAACTCAGGACCCCCGAAAACCCGGATAATCCTAAACCCAAGCTCAGCACTTCTGCTAAGCTTGGTTTCCATTTTTCGGCCAATATTCCCCCTGCGCAAACGGGAGGCCGCCACTCGAAAACCAAGCTTAGAACTTTTGCGGCACCCGGCGCCCGCCCCGGCAGTC
>CAJZGD010000164.1 GCA_915275065.1 uncultured Corynebacterium sp.
CGTCGGCGGTTTTTTATATGAAGAAGATTGCGGTGGGCCCGGAGGCTGTGGGCTGTATCGATATCACGGCGCCGGTGTCACATAACATTCAGGCGGTGGCGAAGGCGAAGGGGATTACGCCCTCGGATGTGACGGTGGTGGTGTTGGATCGGCCCAGGCACACCGAGTTGATTCAGGATGTGCGGGATTCGGGCGCTAAGGTGCGGTTGATTCGAGATGGTGACGTGGCTGGCGCGGTGGCGGCGGCACAGGACACCAACTCGGTGGACATCATGATGGGCGTGGGCGGCACACCTGAGGGCATTATTGCGGCGTGCGCCATGAAGTGTATGGGTGGTGAGATCCAGGGGATTTTGGCGCCGAAGGATGATGCCGAGGCGGAGAAGGCCCAGGCTGCTGGCCATGAGTTGGGGAAGGTTTTGACCACGAATGACCTGGTTACTTCGAATAATTGTTTCTTCGTGGCCACGGGTGTGACCAATGGTGACATGTTGCGGGGTGTGTCGTACCGCGCGAATGGTGCGACCACTCGGTCGCTGGTGATGCGGTCGCGGTCGGGCACGATTCGGTATATCGAGTCGGTGCATAAGTTGGCGAAGCTGCAGGAATATGCGGTGGTGGACTATTCGCCGAAGCCATAAGGGGTTTTCGCTTGTCGACGCCCGGATGTGGCGTAGCTCTCGGGGATTGTGCCCCACCCCGAGAGTGATTTTTGGTACATACTTTAAGGGGTAGTGTTTTTCAGCACTCAACCAATAGTTATAGCTTTCTATTTTTGTAAGGTGGTCTTTTTATGACTGAATATCGCATCGAACACGACACCATGGGTGAGGTCAAGGTTCCGGTTGATGCCCTGTGGCGGGCGCAAACCCAGCGGGCAGTGGAGAATTTCCCGATTTCCGGTCGGGGGTTGCAGCCCGCCCAAATTCGGGCCATGGGGTTGTTGAAGGCTGCGTGCGCCCAGGTGAATAAGGACCGGGGTTTGCTTACCGATGAACAGGCGGATGCCATTATCGCGGCTGCGAAGGAGATCGCGGATGGTAAGCATGATGCCGAGTTCCCCATTGATGTGTTCCAGACTGGTTCGGGCACGTCTTCGAACATGAACACCAATGAGGTCATTGCGTCGATCGCTAAGGCCAATGGTGTTGAGGTGCATCCTAACGATCACGTGAATATGGGCCAGTCGTCGAACGATACGTTCCCGACCGCCACTCACGTTGCCGCCACCGAGGCTGCCGTGACCGTGCTCATTCCGGCATTGAAGGTGCTGCATGATTCGTTGGCTGCGAAGGCCAAGGAGTGGGAGCATGTGGTGAAGTCGGGCCGCACTCACTTGATGGATGCAGTGCCGGTGACGTTGGGCCAGGAGTTTAGCGGTTATGCTCGGCAGATTGCTGCCGGTATTGAGCGGGTTGAGGCCACGTTGCCGCGCCTGGGCGAGGTGCCGATCGGTGGTACCGCGGTGGGCACGGGTCTGAATACCCCGGCTGATTTCGGCGCTAAGGTTGTGGCCGAGCTGGTGAAGCTCACCAATGTCACGGAGTTGAAGGAGTGCGTGAACCATTTCGAGGCTCAGGCGAACCGGGATGGGTTGGTGGAGTTTTCCGGGGCGATGCGCACGGTGGCAGTGTCGTTGAATAAGATTGCCAACGATATTCGGTGGATGGGTTCGGGCCCGCTGACCGGCCTGGGCGAGATTCACCTGCCGGATTTGCAGCCGGGTTCGTCGATCATGCCGGGTAAGGTGAATCCGGTGCTGTGCGAGACCGCCACCCAGGTTGCAGCACAGGTGATTGGTAACGATGCTGCCGTGGCGTTTGCTGGTTCCCAGGGGCATTTCGAATTGAATGTGTTCATCCCGGTGATGGCCCGGAACGTGCTGGAGTCGGCAACGCTGTTGGCCAATACTGCCCGGGTGTTTGCCACGAAGCTGGTGGATGGCATTGAGCCGAACGAGGAGCGGATGCGCACGCTGGCCGAGTCGTCCCCGTCCATTGTGACCCCGTTGAATTCGGCGATCGGCTACGAGAATGCCGCCAAGGTGGCTAAGACCGCGTTGAAGGAGGGCAAGACCATCCGGCAGACCGTTATCGACCTGGGGTTTGTTGATGGTGAGAAGCTGACCGAGGCGGAGTTGGATAAGCGTCTTGACGTGTTGGCCATGGCGAACACGGATCGGGATAAGTAGTCGCTTTGCCCTGCTGCCCCGCCGATAGGTTATGGCATGTTACCGTGACCTGCGGGGGCCGCCGCGTCGTCGACCAGGTTTTCGACCCGCGGGTTTTTTCGCCCGGTTTTTGGTTGTGGTTTTCGCCGATTTCCGGGTGAATTTACCCGCGGGTTTCGCATTGGCAGGTTGGCTGCCCCGGGTCGATTGTGGAGTGCGGCCCTTGGCGATGCCCACGAAGTCTTGGATGGCTTCGCAGTCGTCGGTTTTCCGCCACACCAGGGCAATGGTGGTTGGCGGGTAGGTGGGGTTGCGGTATTCCCGGTGGGCGATTTTCTTCCCGCTCAGTAGTTTGATCACAGGCCGGGGGGCGATGACCACTCCCACGCCGGCCGCCACCACACCCAGGTGTTCCCGGATGGCGGGAATGTCGCTGCTCCCTTGGTAGTGAATGAGTTCACCAGCAATATCGGTTTCGTCCACCTGTTCGAGAAGCGTGAGGGTGTGGTCGACCGGCAGCGCGATCCCTGGTTGTTCGTCGTAAAGCCGCACCACATGCATTTCGTCGGTGACCCGCGCATCTGGGAGGCGCACAAGTGCCACATCGACATCCCCGCTCAGTAGCTGTGCCAAAGCATCGTCGCTGGCCACGGTACGCAGTCCCCCATGATCGGTGCGGTCGGTAAACCGCCGAAACCACTTGTCGGGTTCGGTGCCGGTAATAAAGCTTAAGCTCAACATGACTTTTAATGTTACTGTTATGGGCGTGAATGAAGAATCTGTACGTCAGCCGTCCGGCACGGCCATGAAGCCGCAGACCGCCGCGAAAAAGCTGGGCATCTACCTGCCCGCCGCGCCAGAGGAGTTCCAGGCCACCGCGATCACCCACGCCGAGCTTGCGAAACTCCACACCGACCCACCCGAATGGTTGCAAGCTTTGCGACGCACGGGCCCGCACCCCCGGCCCGTCGTAGCGCAAAAACTCGGCATCACCATTGCCGCCCTCAAACGCAACGGCATGGACAAGCCGCTCACCACCGCCGAAATCAAGGCGCTGCTGGAAAACCAGCCGGATTGGCTGCGAGAGGCCCGCACCGCCCATGCCGAAAACCGCACCGCCGCTAGCGAAGAAACCGATGAAGATCCACCGGCGGCGTAGGGTTCCGGGTCACAGTGTGTGCGTCATGGATCGCCACCACCGGCGTCCACCCATGCAGCGCATTGCCCACCGCGCACGGCAATCGGCGCAGTTCATCGACGCTGACCGTGCCGGACACCACCCGGATTCCGGCCGCCTGCACCCCCGCTATGGTGCGTCGCCACGTCACCGACGGCAGCACGCCCACGTCCGCCACCACCAGGTGGTCCCCCACCCACGCAACCAGCGCCCCCGTCGTGGTCTCAATGGCATCACCGGTGGCTGCGGCCAGTAGTAGCGCATCGTCCGCCCCCTGCCGCACGGCCTCCGCCCGCATGTCCGTCAACACCGGCAAATCCCACCCCTTGATTTCCGGGCGTTCCCGCGGATCCGATCCTGCCGGCACCCACAACCTGGTAGCAGCCCGGCGCGCCGGGGCCGGGCGCACCCGAAGATACACCTCACACGGCCCACCTCGATCCACCGCGTGGCATTCCAGACGAGGAAACCACTCCCCCACCTGCGGCAAACACTCCCGCACCATGGGCTCCAATTCCGCGGCCGAAACCCCCAGGGAAACAAAACCCGACACGGACCGCACGAACCGGTCAATATGCAACCCCAGCCCCAATACCACCCCGTCAGCCAGCAGAAACGAGTCGATCACGCTATGCGCTGGTGCTGCCGGCAGCGGGGGCATAATCGGCACCGGCACGAACCCCGCAGCGCCCAGGCGGTAGCCCTCAGGCATCACCGATCACCAACCCACCTGCTATCCGGTCGGGAAATCCTGGTTGGTGAGGTCCAGCAGCGGCACCGTCTTCGTCATGATCTCCTGGTATTCGGTCTCCGGGTCCGACAGGGCCAAAATCGCGCCCCCCACCCCATACGACAGCGAATCACCGTCGACAATGATTGAGCGGATCACCATGGACAAGTCCATGGCCCCATCAACCCCGAAATACCCCAGCGCGCCCGAGTAGATGCCCCGGGCCTCTCCTTCGATCGCATCAATGATCTGCATCGTCCTGATCTTTGGCGCCCCCGTCATGGACCCGCCGGGGAAGCTGGATCGGATGAGATCCACCCGGGTCTTGTCGCCCCGCAGCTCCGCCGTGACCGTGCTAATCAATTGGTGCACTGTCGAAAACGTCTCAACTTCGAACATGGGTTCGGCACGAACGGTGCCGGGTTGGGCCACGTGCGCTAAATCATTACGAACCAAATCGACGATCATCAGGTTTTCCGCCCGATCCTTAGGGTTCGTCGCTAAATCCTCCCGCAGCAGCTCGTCCTCCGCCGCGGTCTCCCCCCGAACCCGGGTCCCCTTGATCGGCCGCGACTCGATCATGCCCGCAGTATCCACCCGCAAAAACCGTTCCGGCGACGTCGACATGACCGCAACATCCCCAAACCGCAGCAACGCCCCAAACGGGCTGGGATTACTCTCCCGCAGCTGCAAATATGATGACACCACATCAATATTGCCGCGGGCCGTAATCCTATTGGTCAAACAAATCTCATAGCTGTCACCGGCATAAATCCGGTCAATGCACTCGTTGATGTCCGACAAATAGTGCTCGTAGCCGGCCCGGGCCTTCAGCTTCGTCACCCGCATGGGGTTCTCCCGCCGCTTCATCCGCTTCCGTGGCGAACAAATCGCCTCCACGGCCTCAGCCACCCACTGCATCTGTTCCTGGTTGCTCAGCTCATCCGTTCCCGTGAGCCACATCAAATGCACCTGGTTCTGGTGGTGATCCACCGCAACCGCTCGATCCGCAAACAGCAACGACATGTCCGGGTACGGTGATGTGTGCGCCCGATCCGCGCCGCACTCCGCTTTGAGCTCATAGCCGAGGTACCCCACCCACCCCAGCTTGAACCCTAAATCCAGGTGGTCGAGGGCACTGGTGTCCCCCACATGCGTGTTGAGCACCCACTCCAACTGGTCGAGCACGTCCCCCCGACCCACGTTATGCATCATCGTCATCGCATACGGTCCCGTGGTGTCCCCCAGGTAGCTCACCCGCCCGTCCGCATGGTCGTTATCGCTGGCATCCAGCCAAAAACTCGTGTAGGAGCGGGCAAAAAGATTGCGGTAGATTGTGGCCGTATTCACCGACTTGTCAATGGTGAGCACGTTTGCATGCCATTTCGGGGTTGGTTTCGGCGGGGCCGGCACCTTAGGGGCCTGCCGCAGCTGGAAGCGCACGCCGCCGCGCCGGGCGGCCATGCCGAGGAAGTTTTGCAGGAGCCGGTGCCCATCGAAACCACCAACGGATTCGGGGTGAAACTGCACCCCCCACTGTGGTAAATCCTTGTGGGCCATGGCCATGGGGATGCCGTCAACGGTTCTGGCGGTCACCACCAGGGAGTCTGGGATTGGTTCGGCAATGAGCGAATGGTAGCGGACCACTTCCAGGGGGCTGGGGAGACCGTCGAACAGGCCCACACCGTCGTGGTAGGCCAGCACGGTTTGGCCG
>CAJZGD010000165.1 GCA_915275065.1 uncultured Corynebacterium sp.
CGGCCGCGCCGACGCCCCCACAAATCGCGCCGGGGCCGACTCCACCAGCGACCCCACCGGCGAATCCACCAGGGAACCCATCATCACCGCCCGGGGCGTCCGAAAGTCCTTTCCCCTAGGCCGGTCGGATAGCATCGAAATCCTCCATGGTATCGACCTCGACATTTACCCCGGCGAGTTTGTCGCCATCGTGGGTGCCTCCGGCTCCGGCAAATCCACCCTGCTCTATGCCCTCAGCGGCATTGACCTGCCCACCAGCGGCACCGTCACCATTGCTGGTCAGGATTTGGCCCAGTTGAGCATGAAACAGTTGGAGGAATTCCGATTGAACCACATTGGTTTCATCTTCCAACAGCCGCAATTACTTGATGGCGTGACGCTTCGGGAGAACGCGCTCCTGCCCGCCCAGTGGCATTCGAAACCGCACCAGCAGGCGGCGGCCGTTGATGCCGATCAGCGGTTTCACCAGCTGGGGATCGACCATGTAGCCCACACCGATGCGGCCGCCGCCAGCGGTGGGCAACGGCAGCGCGCCGGCATTATTCGGGCCCTGGTGAATAATCCCGACGTGTGCTTCGCGGACGAGCCCACCGGGGCGTTGGACTCCGAGAACGCGGCAGCGGTGTTGGACGTGTTGACGAAATTACACGAGGATGGGCTGACCATAGTGATGGTGACCCACGATGCCACGGTGGCGGCCCGGGCGCAGCGGATTATTACCGTGACGGATGGTGTGGTGCCGGCAGCGTAGGGCGTCGAAAAGCTAGAAAGCTACGAGGTTTGATAGGATCGACACATCTTAGACCACAGTATTTTCGAGGAAGGCTCCCATGGCGCGTTTTGTTGACCAAGTAACCCTGCATCTTACTGCGGGGGATGGCGGCAATGGATGTGCCTCCATTCACCGGGAGAAATTCAAGCCGCTGGGCGGGCCCGACGGGGGCAATGGTGGGCACGGCGGGGACATTATCCTAGAGGTGTCGCCGCAGGTACATACCCTGCTTGACCTGCACTATCGGCCGCACCTGAAGGCGGAACGCGGGTCGAATGGGGCCGGCGATCACCGCAACGGGGCGCGGGGGGCGGACCTGGTGCTGCCGGTGCCGGTGGGGACCGTGGTGCTCAGCGAATCGGGGGAGCAGCTGGCCGACCTCACCGCCGTGGGCATGCGGTTCATTGCGGCGCGCGGCGGCTTCGGTGGCCTGGGCAATGCGGCGTTGGCGTCCAGCGTGCGCAAGGCACCCGGGTTTGCGCTTCGAGGCGAGCCGGGGGAGCAGCACGACGTGGTGCTGGAGCTGAAATCCGTGGCGGATGTGGGCCTGGTCGGTTTCCCGTCTGCCGGGAAGTCATCGCTCATTTCGGTACTGTCGGCGGCGAAACCAAAGATCGGCGACTACCCGTTTACCACGCTGCAGCCGAACCTGGGCGTCGTCGATGTGGGGCATGAAACCTTCACCATTGCGGACGTGCCGGGGCTGATTCCCGGCGCCAGCGAGGGCAAGGGCCTGGGCCTTGACTTCCTGCGGCATATCGAACGTACGGCCGTATTGGTGCATGTGGTAGATACCGCTAGTATCGAGCCGGGCCGGGATCCGATTTCGGATATTGAGGCCCTGGAGGCGGAATTGGCTGCGTATGAATCCATACTGGTGGGCGATGCTAGTTTGGGAGATTTACGGGATCGGCCCCGGATCATTGTGCTCAATAAGGCGGATATTCCCGACGCGGCGGAATTGGCGGAGTTCGTCAAGGAAGACCTCGAACAACAGTTTGGTTGGCCGGTGTTTATTGTGTCGGCGGTGGCGCGGAAGGGGCTGGAGCCGCTGAAGTATAAGCTGCTGGAAATCGTGCAGGAGGCGCGGAAGAAGCGGCCAAAGGAGAAGGCTGTGACCCGAATGGTGGTGCGGCCTAAGGCGGTTGATGCGGCGCGTGGCAAGAATGGTAAGCACCGTGATTTCACGATTGAGCCGGACCTGGAGAATGCGGGTGGGTTTATTGTGCATGGGGAAAAGCCGGCACGGTGGATCATGCAAACCGATTTCGAGAATGATGAGGCGGTGGGCTATCTTGCGGACCGGCTGAACCGATTGGGCGTGGAGGACGCATTATTGAAGGCCGGTGCCGAAGCGGGGTGCCCCGTTACCATTGGGGGCATCACGTTTGAATGGGAGCCGATGACGTCCGCTGGTACCGCGCCAGTTCTCACTGGCCGGGGAACAGACATTCGATTGTCGCACACGAAGCGGGCGTCGGCCGCGGAGCGTAAGCGGGCATCGCAGGCGCGGCGCGGGCTGATCGACGAGCTGGATTTCGGCGATGGCCAAGAGGCCGATCGGAAACGCTGGGAAGGTTAATCGGGGCGGAAAACCATGGATGTGCGTGCCAACATTGCCGCAGCGAAGCGGGTCATTGTGAAAATCGGATCGTCTTCGCTCACGAATTCCGACCATCGGGTGGATGTGAGCAAGGTGGATCGGTTGGTGGATGCTATCGCCGCCCGGTGTGCCCGTGGTAGTGATGTGATCGTGGTGTCGTCGGGGGCGTTGGCGGCGGGGATGGGTCCGATGGGACTGCATTCGAGACCCACGGATTTGGCCACCAAGCAGGCGGTTTCGGCGGTGGGGCAGCAGCATCTCATGCAGACGTGGGCCACCAGTTTCCGCCGCTATGGTAAGCATGTGGGGCAGGTGTTGCTCACGGCTTCTGATGCGGGGGTGCGGCATCGGGCACGGAATGCGCAGCGCACAATTGATCGGTTATTGCACCTGGGTGTGGTTCCCATCGTGAACGAGAACGACACGGTGGCGCATACGGAAATGCGGTTTGGCGATAACGATAGGTTGGCGGCGCTGGTGGCGCATTTGAGTTGCGTGGATGCGCTGGTGTTGTTGAGCGACGTGGATGGGCTTTATGACCGCAATCCCAGCGACCCGGCGGCGCGGTTTGTCCCGGAGGTGCGGGATGGTAATGATTTGAAGTCCGTGGTTGCGGGCGATGGTGGTGAGGTGGGCACTGGCGGCATGGCGTCGAAGGTGACCGCGGCCCGGATCGCATCTCGGGGCGGGGTGCCGGTGCTGTTGACCAGCGCGGATAATATTGCCGCGGCGCTTGACGACGCGCAGGTGGGAACGGCGTTTCATCCGAAAGAAAATCGGTTATCGGCCTGGAAGTTTTGGGCGCTCTATGCCGCTGATACTGGTGGTACGCTGCGGATTGATGCCGGCGCGGTGGCGGCGGTGACTACCGGCGGGTCGTCGTTATTGCCGGTGGGGATTACAGAGGTGTATGGGGATTTTCATGCGGGGGAGATCGTGGAAATCATTGGTCCCGAGGGGGCGATTATTGGCCGGGGTGAGGTTGCCTATGATTCGTCAGTGTTGACGGAAATCGTTGGGAAGCGAACTGATGTTCTACCCCCGGATATGCAGCGGCCGGTGGTACATGCGGATTATCTTTCCCAGTACGCTTCCCGGGCATAGCGCACACAAGATTACGTAGAAATGGTTGAGGCCAAGGCAATCGAATAATCAGTTTGCCTCAACCTTTATGTTGGCTTGCCTTAAGTTATTTCGGTTACCCCTGCAAAAATATAGAGGCGTATTGTGACAAGTTTTCCTGCGCTTTACGACGTGAGCAGGGGATACTAACGGGGGTAGGGGGTGGTTAATTCTTGTTTGGTTAGCCTTACCCCATCTATAGTTCTCAATGGATCTTTTCACCGAAACTCATACTCTTAGGAGATTTTTATATGTCTCGTCGGTTTTTTGCAACTATAGCTACGGCTTCTGCCCTGTCCCTGGGGGCATCGCTCCTCACCCCCGTTGCGGCCATTGCGGAAGAGGCTGGTGTGTGCCAGCAGCCCGGCCTGGAAATTCAGTCCGGCACCCTGAACTGGGGGATCAAGAAGTCCTGGCGCTCCTACGTCACCGGCCCTATTGCCGGTGGCGAATGGACGACTGATGGTGCCGTCGAGGGTAACGGTCAGCCTGAAGATTCTGACGCCTTCCAGTTCGTTTTTGAGGTTGATCCCGCCAATTCCCAGATCGAATTGAACCCGGACGGCACCGTGAAGTCCTCGAAGATCGCCACCCAAGATTCCACTATCACCTTTACCGGTCACCATGGCTCTCTGGAATCCACCCTTAAGAGCCCTTACGTTGTCACCGAAGGTAATGATGTCACCCCAGGTGCCGGCTATGTTGGCTACTATAGCCCAGGCAAGAAGATGACTGACTACAAGCCTGAAGACCGTACCGATGCTAACCGGGTGACTGGTGCAGATACCTTTGCGCGGGGAACCACTGATGGTTGGCAAGTCACTGATACCACCGCCACCTTGGACACCAAGGGCATGCAGTACACGCTCAAGCCCGGCACCAATGCTCGGCAAGGCATTGTTGAGGGCGTTGATATCCTCTTCTTGGGCTTCTACAAAGATGGCGATCCAGTGGATAACGTCAATGTGAACCTCAGCGTCAAGAAGGTGTGCAACGATCCCGAGCCGGAGAAGACCAGCGAGCCGGCAGCGACAACCACGACCGAAGAGCCCACTAAGACCTCTGAACCTGCGAAGACCTCTGAGCCTAAGAAGTCCGAGCCCGCTAAGACCTCTGAACCTGCGAAGACCTCTGAGCCCAAGAAGTCTGAGCCCGCTAAGACCTCTGAACCTGCGAAGACCTCTGAGCCCAAGAAGTCTGAACCGGCAAAAACCTCTGAGCCCAAGAAGCCCGAGCCCGCGAAGACTTCCGAGCCTAAGAAGTCTGAGCCTGCTAAGCCCACCAACCCTAGTGGCCAGAATGATCTTTCCTCCCGACCCAACTGGCAGAAAGTTCTCATTGGTGTGCTCGGGGCAGCCGGCATCGTCGGCCTGGTCGCAGGTATCTTCCAGGCGCTGGTGAACGCCAATATGATCCCCGGTTTGAATAACTTCCTGCGTCGCTAAAACACGCAGCTAGAAACACCTGGACCCGGGTGAAAACCGCAATCTCTTGAAAGCCCCCAGACCTCTGGGGGCTTTTCTTCACGCTAAGGATTATCACCTCATGCTTCGTCGCATTACCACGATTACCCTCAGCGCCACGCTGGTCGCGCCCGTTGCTGTCGCCCCGATCACCGCCACTGCCTAAACCAACACCTGCGCAAACCCCACCATGACCATCCAATCCGGCACCCTCAACTGGGGAATGAAACATTCATGGCGGTTCTACACCAAGGGTCGCATCGCTCAGGGCGACTGGACTACCAGTGGTGAAGTCGGCACCAACAGCGCCAAAACCACCAGCACAGGCGCCGGTCGCGGGTTCGAGCGGGGGCCGTCCTGGAACCAAATCTTGGTGGGGATTTTCGCCGCCACCGGGGTGCTGGGCCTGGTCGGCGGCATCCTGCAATCACTCACCAACTCCGGCATGCTCCCCGAACTCATGGCAAATCTTCCCCAAAACCTAGCCAATTTCCTGCACCACCGATAAGGTTGGCATATGGACACGCCACAAAAACCAACACATGACACGACCCGGGAATCCGAGCGCTCCGAGGTGTTAGCCAAGGCTAAGGCGGCAAAACGCGCAGCGCCCATCGTCGCAAAGCTCCAAAGTGGGGAGAAAAACACGGTCCTGCTTGCCGCCGCCGACGCGCTAGAAACCCGAGCGGATGATATTCTTGCCGCCAACCATAACGACATTGACGCAGGTAAAGCGGCGGGAATGTCGGATTCGCTCATTGATAGGCTGCGGCTAGACAAGGAACGGATTCGCGGCATCGCCGACGGGCTTCGGCAGGTA
>CAJZGD010000166.1 GCA_915275065.1 uncultured Corynebacterium sp.
CGGCAGTGATGTTCTGCGGCGAAAGATTTTAGAGCGCCTCGGTGTTGATGTCTTGGTGGAGATCCCGTTTACGCCAAATTTCGCCAAAACGGATGCCGCAGATTTTGTTGCACTGCTGCATCAATATTGTGCACCGCAATACGTTGTGACGATACTATGCGGTCTCGTCCAGTGGGTTCTTCACCCAGCTCATGAGGTCACGCAGCTTGTCGCCCACCTTTTCGATCGGGTGATTGGCGCTTTTGGCGCGCAGCTCTTCCAGCTCCTTATTGCCGCCCTCAATGTTGGCGAGCAGGCGCTTGGTGAAGGTGCCGTCCTGAATATCGGACAGGATGTCCCGCATGCGCTGCTTTGCGCCCGCATCAATCAGGCGGGGGCCGGAAAGGTAACCACCGAACTCGGCGGTGTCAGAGATCGAATAGTTCATGTTAGAAATACCGCCTTCGAACATGAGGTCGACAATGAGTTTCATTTCGTGCAGGCATTCGAAGTAGGCCATCTCCGGCTCGTAGCCGGCCTCGGTGAGCACTTCGAAACCAACCTTAATGAGCTCCTCAACGCCACCGCACAGCACAGCCTGCTCGCCGAACAGGTCGGTCACGGTCTCAGCTTCGAAAGTGGTGGGGATCACGCCGGCGCGGGCGCCACCGATAGCGGCAGCGTACGACAGGCACAGGTCCTTGCCCTCACCCTTGGGGTCCTGCTCCACAGCGATGAGGCAGGGAACACCCTTGCCATCCACGAACTGACGACGCACCAGGTGGCCGGGACCCTTGGGGGCGACCATGCCCACGGTGATATTGGCGGCCGGTTCGATCAGGTGGAAGTGAATGTTGAGGCCGTGGCCGAACAGTAGAGCATTGCCGTCAGCCAGGTTCGGCTCGATCTCTTCCTTGTACACCTTGGCTTGAGAGGTGTCCGGGATCAGCACCATGATGACATCGGCCCAGGCGGTGGCGTCCGCATTGGACATCACCTCGAAACCGGCCTCCTTGGCTTTTTCGGCGGACTTGGAGCCCTCACGCAGGCCAACCACAACCTCAACACCGGAATCCCGCAGGTTCTGGGCGTGGGCATGCCCCTGGGAGCCATAGCCCAACACCGCAACCTTACGTCCCTGAATGAGCGACAGATCGGCATCGGCGTCGTAAAGCACTTCAATAGCCATGAGTAACAATATACCTTTCGTTGAAAAACTGACTACCTAACGTTATATCACAGAATGAGACGAAACCATGGGCCTAGTCTCACTTTGTGGGATATATCGATATGTGGTGCGGGTGCGACGACCGCGACAGTTGTCGCACCACCACACCCTAACGTACGCTCGGCGCCATCGTCTTCGGACCCCGGTTGAGCGCAATCTGACCGGAAGAAATCAACTCACGGATCCCAAACGGCTCCAACACCTCCAACAATGCCCGCAGTTTCCCCTGCGTACCGGTTGCTTCAATCACCACCGAATCCGGTGCCACATCCACCACCCGGGCCCGGAAAATATTGGCAGCATCCACCACCTGCGGCCGATTATTCGCATCCGCGGCCACCTTCACCATCATCAACGCCCGGGCCACCATAGTGCCCTCTTCCAACCGCACCACCTTCAGCACCGGAACCAGCTTATTCAGCTGCTTAGTGATCTGCTCAATATTGACCTCATCAGCATCCACCACCACCGTAATCCGGTTGATTTTCGGATGCTCGGTCTTACCGGACACCAGCGACACCAACGAAAACCCCCGGCGCGTAAACATGGCCGACACGCGGGAAATGATGCCGTCTAAGTCTTCCACTAGCACGCTTAAAACATGGCGGGATACCACGGTGTTATTAGGATTATTAGGCATTATCTCGACTCCTTATTCCTCGAACTGTTTTTCGATAACGCATGGGTCGGCATCGAAGAAGGGGCGCAGGCCGCGCGCGTATTCGATATCCGAATTGGAGTGGCCGGCAGCAACCATGGGCCACACTTGGGCGTCTTGGCCCACGATGAAGTCGATGACCACGGGGCGGTCGGTGATTTCTTGGGCCTTGCGGATCGCGGGTTCGATCTCTTCGTCTTTGGTCACGCGGAACGCCACGCAGCCTTGGGCTTCGGCGAGTTTGACGAAGTCGGGCATGTATTCGTGCTGTTCCCGCAGTTTCGTGTGGGAGTAGTGCTCATCGTAGAACAGGGTTTGCCACTGCCGAACCATGCCAAGGTTGCCGTTATTAATGAGGGCAACCTTGATGGGGAAGCCTTCGATGGCGGCGGTGGTGAGTTCCTGGTTTGTCATTTGGAAACAGCCATCGCCGTCGACCACCCAGATTTCTTTCTCGGGGGCGGCGGCCTTGGCGCCGAGGGCCGCGGGGATGGCGTAGCCCATGGTGCCGGCACCACCGGAGTTCAGCCAGGTGCGGGGACTACTGAAGTCGATGAATTGGGCTGCCCACATTTGGTGTTGGCCCACGCCCGCAACATAGACGGCTTCTGGGCCGGCGACTCGGGAGAGGGTTTCGATGACGTGTTGGGGTTCCAGCAGGCCGTCGTGGGTGCGCACATAGCCGCGGGGGAATTTTTCTTTCAGCCCCTGGATGTGGCGGGACCAGTCACCAATGTCGATGCCGTCGGGGAGTTGGCGTTTGAATTCGGCGAGCAGTGCGGCGAGCACTTCGGCGGCGTCGCCAACAATGGGGACGTCGACGGACCGGATTTTGCCGATTTCGGCGGGGTCGATGTCGGCGTGAATCACTTTGGCTTCGGGGGCGAAGGTTTCGGTTTGGCCGGTGACCCGGTCGTCAAAGCGGGCGCCGATAGTGATCAGCAGGTCAGATCCCTGCATGCCGCCCACGGCGGCGACCGTGCCGTGCATGCCGGGCATGCCCAGGTGCAGCGGGTGGTCGTCGGGGAAGGATCCTAACGCCATGAGGGTGGTGGCCACCGGGATACCGGTGTGGTTGGCGAACTCCAATAGTTGGGGGGCGGCGTTGGCTTTGATAACGCCACCACCGATGTAGAGGACTGGGCGCTTCGCTTGGCCAATGAGTTTGACGGCTTGTTCAATGGGCCGGCTGTGTGGGGTGGTGACGGGCCGGTAGCCGGGCAGTTCGAGTTGGGGTGGCCAGACGAAGTCAAGTTCGGCGTTTTGGATGTCTTTGGGGACGTCGACAAGGACGGGTCCGGGCCGGCCGGTGGCCGCCAGGTGGAAGGCTTCGGCGATGACCTGCGGGATTTGGGCGGCGTCGGTGATGATGAAGTTGTGTTTCGTGACCGGCATGGTGATGCCGCGAATGTCGGCTTCTTGGAAGGCGTCGGTGCCGAGAATGGTGCGGGCCACCTGGCCGGTGATGGCGACGAGCGGCACGGAATCCAGGTAGGCGTCGGCGATGGGGGTGACCAGGTTGGTGGCGCCGGGCCCGGAGGTGGCGATACACACTCCGACTTTGCCGGAAACTTGCGCGTAGCCGGTTGCGGCGTGGCCGGCGCCTTGTTCGTGTCGGACGAGAACGTGCCGCAGTTTGGTGGATGAGTAGAGTGCTTCGTAGAGCGGGAGGACGGCACCACCAGGTAGGCCAAAGACCAGGTCGGTGCCAAGGTTTTCTAACGATCGTACGATCGCTTCGGCACCGTTGATGCGTTCAGCTTGTGGTTGGGTGGTTTCCTGCGGTTTATGGCTTCGGTGGGCGACCGTTGCCGGGGTGGGGTGAGAGGAAGCTGCCACGACTTCAGACTCCTTGAGTAAAATCACTGGGTTTTTAAAGGTTTCCGCCGGCTCCACATCGTAGGTGAGATATGACTTGGTAGAATCCTATGCAAAAACCCTCGCTTCAACACTTGTGGCGTGAACCGAGGGCGCTTGACAAATCAACTTGCACTAGGCAGTTGACACGGCAGGCGCCGCGACAATTACCACGAGTACAAGCTGAAGAATGTTCATGGGATCACATATTACCGTCCTAGGGGTAGTTCGTCGCAAATTCACCCCCGTATGTTGGAAAATTCAGTCTCTCCTTAACCTCATCGTAACGTAGCAGTTTAGCTGTGGGGTAGGCGTGGTCGAACACTTGTATCCCTTCTTCGGGTCTTCGCTATGCTCGAACATTATGCCCCTATCTACCATTGCATCTTTGTTTTGGGCTTGGATTGTTGATCCGGGTCTCACTCTTGGGCTGTGGCTCATTATTGCATTGCTGATTCCTCGCGCCGGGCGATTGGCGATGTATTTGATTACCAATAAAATCGTGGCGCCTGATGAGGATGATACGAAGACCCAGCTGGCGTTGGCTGGTGTGTTGGTGTACGTGGCGCAGATCATCGCGTATTTCCTGGTTTTCGTGTTTGCGTTGAGTACGCTGGGCTTTTCGCTAGCGGGCGCGACCATACCGGCGACCGCGGCGTCGGCAGCTATTGGTTTTGGCGCGCAGTCGATTATTGCGGACTTTATTGCCGGGTT
Organism: uncultured Corynebacterium sp.; assembly: GCA_915275065.1. Lineage (GTDB taxonomy): Bacteria > Actinomycetota > Actinomycetes > Mycobacteriales > Mycobacteriaceae > Corynebacterium. Next base: position 4,437 of record CAJZGD010000166.1, read on the forward strand.
TTTCGTGTTGAGCGAGAAGCAATATGGTGTGGGTGACTGGGTGCGGTTTGAGGGTGGTGCCACAGATATTGAGGGCACCGTCATTCAGATTACGATGCGGTCCACGCGGATTAGAACCTTGGCGGAGCAGACGGTGATTATCCCGAATTCCAAGGCTGGCGTGTCGATCAATAATTCCAATCATTGGTCGTCTGCGGTGGTGACCATGCAGATCCCGTTGTTGGAGTCGTCGACGATTGATGAGGCTGTTGAGCGGGCGACGAAGGCTGCGGAAGCTGCGTTGACGGAGCCGAAGATAGACGAGGTGGTGTGGGGTCCGCTGGCCGTGCACCCCGCGGTGAATGTGACCGAGCCGACCACTGTGGGTATGCCGTGGACGGTGGGTGTGCGGTTCTTGGCGCAGGTAAAGCCGGGGAGCCAGTGGCTGGTGGAGCGGGCGATCCGCATGAGTTTGGTGAGCGAGTTTTGGAATGAGTACCGGTCGACGTCGTCGTTGGACGGTAAGTATTCGCTCAATGATGTGAACGCCAAGGACAGTGTGGGGGCGGACCCGACCACCCCGAAGACCACCATGTTTGCCAGCACGTCGGCTAGCGACGCGGCGAAGGCGGCGGATAAGGATCATAAGTTTAGGTCGTTGACGACCGATCAGCTGCGGGAGGTGCGGCTGCGGCATGCGCCCGAGGGGGTGTTGTCGCCTAACGACGTCGTGCCGCCCCAGGAGGCGGAGTCGCAAACCGAGCGGGGTCTGCTCACCACGAATGATCCTGCGGTCCCCGACCATGACAAGAAGAAGGACGAGGAGCAGGATAAGCCCAAGGAGGAGCGCAAGCTGAAGGGCTGGGAGAAAATGTTGACAATTGGTGGCCGGGTGCGGGTTTCTACCACCATGCTGTTGGTTGTTGCCCTGGTGTTGTTGGTGTTGAAGGGTCTTACGTTCACCCCCGCCAATGGTGCAGAGGGCAGTGCCGGCATTTTGGCGCCCAAGGCCACGCAGAGCGTGAACGCCCCTGGTAGTGGTGATGGGGTGTCCCAGTCGACGAATACGAATGCTCCGACCACTGGGACGAATTCGGAGTCTGTGGATCCCAGTGACCAACAGTCGCAGAGCACGGACCCGTCTGGTCATCCGCGTGGTTCGGAGGCCATCCCGACGCAGGGTTCGTCATCCCGTGGGGCGGGGGGCACGAACTCGAATAATGATTACAACGGTCAGGAGCCGTCTGGTGGTACGAACGGTACTGCTGGTGGCACCAATAGCGGCGGCACGGCCGGCGGCACCGGCGG
>CAJZGD010000167.1 GCA_915275065.1 uncultured Corynebacterium sp.
AACGACCCTCCTGCCACAACCAATACGGGTTGCGGCCGAAACTACGATATTGAAAGACCATAGGAGGTGATGAGGTCCGTGCGTCACTACGAAGTTATGATCATTCTGGATCCGATCCAGGATGAACGCACCGTTGCCCCGTCCCTGGACAAGTTCCTTGAAATTGTCCGCAAGGAAAACGGCACCGTGGAAAAGGTTGACATTTGGGGGAAGCGTCGGTTGGCGTACCCCATCGCTAAGAAGGAAGAGGGCATTTACGTCGTCGTGAACCTTCATTGCGAGTCTGCTACCGTTCAGGAATTTGACCGTGTTCTGAACCTGAATGACAGCGTTCTGCGCACCAAGGTTCTGCGCAACGACAAGTAAAATCCTTGCGTAAAACCTTGCGTGTCCAAGGTTATGACTAAGGTTGCTTGTAGTAACTGAAAATACGCAGAAAGGCTAACGAACATGGCATCAGGAGACGTGAATATCACTGTTGTTGGCAACGTGGTTGCTGACCCGGAGCTCCGCTTCACCTCAACTGGGGCGGCGGTTGCTACCTTCCGAGTTGCCTCGACTCCGCGTCGGTATGACTCCCAGTCCGGTCAATGGGTTGATGGGGAAGCACTATTCCTCACTTGTAATGTGTGGCGGCAGGTTGCCGAGAACATTGCGGAAACTCTGACTAAGGGCATGCGGGTTATTGTCACCGGTCGCCTCCGGTCCCGCTCGTACGATACCCAGAATGGGGATCGGCGCACGGTCATGGAGCTGGAAGTCGATGAAGTTGGTCCGTCACTGCGCTATGCGACGGCACAAGTGACCCGTAATCCCCGCGGTGAAGGCGGCGGTAATTACGGTGGTGGTTTTGGCGGCAATCAGGGTGGTGGCATGCGGCAACAGCAGCAAGCCCCAGCCCAGCAGCAGTCGGCACCGCAACAGCAGCAGCAAATGCAGCCGCAGTATTCGCAGCCACCGCAGCAACAGCAATCGCAGCAACAACCACAACAACGGTCGTCGCAGCAACAGCAGCAACCACCAGCAAATGATCCTTGGTCATCCGCACCACCAGCCAATGGTGGTTTCGGGGGCGCTGATGATGAGCCTCCGTTCTAAAACCCAGTGAAAACCTTATAATTTCCATGAAAGGCAGGGGTCATGAAACTGATCCTCACCGCTGCCGTTGAGAACCTCGGTGTCCCTGGCGATATCGTCGAGGTGAAGAACGGCTACGGACGTAACTACCTGCTTCCGCGCAACCTCGCAATTGTTGCGACCCGTGGCGCCGAGAAGCAGATCGCCACCATGAAGCGTGCCCAGGAGGAACGCGCTATCCGCGACCTCGATCACGCTCGTGAGGTTAAAGAACAACTCGAAGCACTGACCGACGTGTCCATCTCTGTGCGGACTTCGGAAAAGGGCAAGATCTTCGGTTCGGTGTCTGCCGACAATATTGCCGCTGCCATTAAGGCTGCCGGTGGTCCTAAGTTGGACAAACGCAGCATTGAGTTGCAGAAGGGTGCCGTGAAAACTGTCGGTTCCTATTCTGTGAACGTCAAGCTGCACTCCGATATTGCAGCAACGGTGAACTTCCAGGTTGTAGCTGCCTAACAAACAGCCGCAACGGTCACATTTGTGACCCAACGACAACAGCACAAAACGAGTCGGCCTCAGCGCCGGCTCGTTTTATTTTTGCATACATGTTGCGGAAAGTTTAAGAAAACTCAGCTGGTGATATAGGTTTCCTTGATGAGTATGGATCCCACACTTGGGGGGCTTGTGGATAACCCTGTGGATAACTCCCCGCAGGTAGCGGCAAAATCATAGTTTTCCCCAATGTCAAACCCGCTGGTAACTGATTTATCCACAAGACAAAAATATGTTCTGAGCTGGGTAGATAATAACTTTGCAGCAAGTTTATCCACAAGCATCACTCGTTTTCCACAGCCCCTGTGGATAACTTTATCCCCAGGCTGTGCATAATGCTGGTAGCAAAGCGCAGAAAATCCCCTGATTCCGAGCAGAAAAATCCCCCCACATGCAACATGAAACCCATGACATATTAAGGAAAAACTCAGACATGGGGGTAGTCGTGTGGCGGAGAAGCAATCATGTCAATATTCCGCTAGGATTCATAAAGTCATGACCTGCGGGTTTGCTACAATCGGGTAGGGAGAATGTTCACACCAACCAATAGCGTGCCGTTAGAAGAGTACGCACTTATCGCTAACCACCACACCGTGGCGCTGATTTCCCGCGCCGGTCGGGTTGACTGGTTCTGCCCGCAGGTTGACCACACCGCTACCTTCGCGGCCCTCTTGGGCGAACCAAAACACGGCAGCTGGGGCATCACCGTCGATGACGCGAATATAACTGCCCGCACCTATCTTGACCACCCAGATCACCTGGTCCTCCACACCACATGGCTTTCCGCCACCGGTACCGCCGAGGTGGTGGACTACCTAGAGGGAACCACCCTGGTGCGCGCCGTGACCTGCACCACCGGGGATGTGACCGTGAGCCATGATCTAAAAATTCGCACCGACTATGGCTCGCACTCCCCGGCATGGCACGATCACTTCCACTTCGTTGACCGTCAGGGGGAGGCGTTTACCGCCCTCCACGGGCCCGAATTGCACCACACCGGCAGGAATGCTGATTTTGCCGGCTCCTTTGACCTGGCGGCCGGAACCACACTGACCTGGACCCTGGGGGAAACCGCGGCACCACAGAGGGAATTTCGGGAAGAGCCCCTGCCCCCATATAACGGCCAGTGGGTGCGGCTCGCCGAGCGCTCCGCCATGGTGCTGAACGCCCTGGCACTCACCAATGGGGCGATTCTTGCGGCCCCCACCGCCTCCCTCCCAGAGATCATCGGGGGCGACCACAATTGGGATTACCGGTTCTGTTGGCTCCGGGATTCCGCATTCGCCATAGATGCCCTCCTCATGGCGGAGCAGAACGGCTACACCCGGGCCCCGGTGCGGGAGCGGGCCGTGGCGTGGCGGGACTGGTTGATACGCACCATCAACCCCGAGAACCTTCAGATTGTGTATGGGGTGCGGGGCGAAACCCATTTGGAGGAACGCATCCTGGCCCATCTGCCCGGCTATCTCGACTCCCTGCCGGTTCGGGTGGGGAATGCCGCCGCATCCCAGTTTCAGGCCGATGTGGTGGGGGAGATTCTCTTGACCTGCCGGCACATGCGGGAGGCCGGAATCCCGGAAACCGAGGAGTCGTGGCGGCTGCAGACAAGGCTGTTGGATTATTGCATCAAAAACTATGAGCGCCGGGACCATGGGATTTGGGAAATGCGAGGGGAGCTGCACTATTTCACCCATGGGCGGGCCATGATGTGGGCGGCATTCGATTGCGCCCTGGACGCCGTCGCAAAGCATGAAACGTTGACTGGGGACACCGAAACCTGGCAGAAATACCGCGACCAACTCTATGACGAGATTTTTAGCCGCGGCTTCGACGCCGAGCGGAACACGTTTAGGCAGATTTACGACAACCCCGGCGTCGATGCGTCGCTGCTGCAACTGCCGCACACGGGCATTATTGCGGCGACCGACCAGCGCATGCATGACACGGTGGCAGCCATTGTGCGGGAGCTTAGCGACGACCATGGGCTCATATACCGCTACAACAGCGATGGCCCCCAGGCGGAATACCCCTTCCTCATCTGTAATTTTTGGCTTGCCGAACATTATGCGCGAACCGGCCACCTTGATGCCGCCACCAGGCTCTTGGAACAACTGGTTGGTTATGCAAACGATTTGGGGTTGTTGGCGGAGGAATACGATCCGGTGGAGGGACGGTTGGCGGGGAATTTTCCGCAGGCATTCTCACATATCGGAGTGATACGTGCGGTCGATGCAATTGCTCGGGCCCAGTGATGGTACTAATGATAGAGAGAAAATTTTTCCCCAACCAGACCAACCACAGCTAATAATGAGGGGGTGAATCGGCAATGAGCAGCGACTTTCCCAGCGAACCAGATTTTAGCGACGAACCAACAGAACCCCCGGCATCCTTGGTACCCATGCCATCTATGTCCGAGGGCTCACGCCGTAGCCGAGACGGCCAAGGCAGCTGGAATGGCCGAGGCGGGCGCAATAATGGTCGAGGCGGCGACCAAAACTATGACGATTTTCGCCAACCGCCCCACGATATTGATGCGGAGCAAGGCGTCCTTGGGGCCATGCTGCTGAGCCCCACCCTTGTGGTCGACATCATAGAAACCCTCGTGCCCGATGATTTTTATCGGCCCGCCCACCAGCTCATTTACAACGCCATCATTGATCTGTTCAGTAATAACAAAGAGATCGACCCACTGATCGTTGCCGGCCGGCTGGACCGCGACAATAATCTCGAACGTATTGGCGGATCCACCTATTTGCACACGCTGGTGTCGGCCGTGCCCACCGCAGCTAACGCCCGCTACTATGCGGAAATCGTGGCGGAAAAAGCGGTGCTCCGGCGGCTAGTGGCTGCGGGCACCAGGGTGGTGCAGCTCGGCTACGAAGGTACTGAAGGCGCCGAGCTGGAGACCGTGATCGACATGGCGCAACAACAGGTGTTCGATATCGCCCAGCGGCACCATGTGGAAGACTATTCCGTGCTCGCCGACCTGATCCAACCCACCATGGACGAACTCGACCTGATTTCCGTGCAGGGCGGGCTGGCCCGAGGCATCCCCACTGGGTTTGAAGACCTCGATAATCTCACCAACGGGCTCCATGGGGGCCAAATGATCATCGTCGCGGCTCGGCCGGGTGTGGGCAAATCCACCCTGGCGCTGGACTTTGTGCGCTCCTGTGCGATTAAGAACGGCAAGGCCGCGGTGATTTTCTCCCTGGAAATGGCGAAAAGTGAAATCGTCATGCGCATATTATCCGCCGAGGCCGACGTGAAACTGTCGGACATGCGCTCAGGGCGGATGACCGATCAGGATTGGGCGAAGCTTGTGAATCGGCTCGACACGATCGAGCATTCCCCTATTTATATTGATGATTCCGCTAGCCTCACCATGATGGAAATCCGGTCGAAGTCACGCAAACTCAAGCAGGTAGCAGACCTGCAAATGATTGTGGTTGATTATCTTCAGCTGATGAGCAGTGGCAAACGAACCGAGTCACGGCAGCAGGAGGTGGCGGAATTTTCCCGCCAGCTGAAACTCTTGGCGAAGGAACTTGATGTACCATTGGTAGCGATTTCCCAATTGAACCGTGGGCCGGAGTCCCGCACGGACAAACGCCCCCAAATTGCGGATCTTCGTGAGTCGGGTTCCCTGGAACAGGATGCGGACATAGTGATGTTGCTGTATCGTCCAGATAGTCAGGACAAAGACGACACGCGGGCGGGCGAAGCAGATATCATTGTGGCGAAGCACCGTGGTGGCCCTATTGATACTGTGCAGGTGGCACATCAGCTGCATTTCTCGCGGTTTAAAGATATGGCCCGGCAATTATAATTCACCCCTATTTGGGGTGGCATTTTGCGGAAATATTTAAAAAGAATATTAAATCAGGATATTATTTGTTTGAATAATCTGTTATCATCCGAGCGGGGTTCACATGGTATTCCAATTATTTACATCTATTCTCGCCTCGATCGTGGCGTTTTTCGGCGCGATCGTGCCGCTTAATGATGACGTAAAACACTGGTTTGCCGATATTACTGTCGGCAAAACCCTCGACACTGTGCTGCCCGCCCACGCCCC
>CAJZGD010000168.1 GCA_915275065.1 uncultured Corynebacterium sp.
GGGATGTGCCAAAAATACCAGCTAGGGTTTGTTGCCTTAGGTTTTCTTGCAGGTAGAGCATAGTGATTTGCACACTGGTGAACACTCCCAGGCTTGGAGGGCAATGATGCGGTATCCCTGATGTGGTGATGATATTCGCCAGGGTGAGGAGATTATCCGTGGTGAGTGTGCTAGGATCAGCGGTGCGGGGTCGATAGGATATCTTGTTTGATTTCACACTTCTACAAGTACACTACCGGCCTCGTTTTCCTATGCTTTCGGGGGTGATCAGTTACCGAGTGGCGGGGTTGTAATTCAAAACGCCTGAATAAGCTTCTTCGTAGACAGGATTCTCTGCATCGGCAGTTATGCTTTGTAGAAAGCGTTGGCCCTTATCCCGCATATTCCTTGGATCCATATGGCTTATTTCGAGGGATGGGTGGGGCGCATACAAATAAGCGTTGAATTGGCTTAAGGTCTGCCATCCAGTTTCGTGCTCCCCTGTTCCCTAAAGAGTTGGTTGAGCGGCTTGGCAGTTGTAGGAAGTCAGGGTTATGCTTCCCGACGTTTGGACTAGGTTCTCGATGTTTCACGTGAAACGTGGCGGGTTGCTGTAGGCGTCGTAAAGCGGGGTGCGATGTTTCACGTGAAACATCGGTTTGGTGGGTGTGCAATGCGGGAGTGGTTTCACGTGAAACACGGCCGGATAGTTGAGGTGTAGGAGATAGGGGTTGAAGTGTATTGCCTCTCCCCTATTGGTTGCCGGCTGGGGTTGGCGTTTCACGTGAAACATGTGACGCGATATAGCACAATGTCTACAGGTAAAAAGTCACATGACAAAAAGTAAAGTGCCCCAATTATTAGTGTCCCCAGATTCTATGGCAATGTGGTGGGATAATGCTACCTTAACATTACTGTGACTATTGATAGGGGTTTGTAAAATCCGGGGGATACGGTTGAAGTCGCAAAAACCGCCCCTCCCCTACTCGTGGTAAACGCGAGGCGGGTGAAAGCGGATATGCGGTCACAAAGGTGGCTGGGTGATCGGGCGATTGGGCTACTTCACCACGATGCTGTCACCATCTCTGCTGAATTCTTTGGGGCTCAAGCCGGCCTGCGACGGGCCGGAAATCACAGAGCCATCTTTGATAGAGAACACAGAGCCGTGGCGGGTGCATTTCACGGTGTCGCCAGACACCTGGGTGATAGGCGACCCTTGGTGAGGACATACGGTGGAATACACTTTATATTCGTCGGCGGCCGGCCGGGCAATAATGGCGTCGCCAGTGATTATTGCACTGCCCACCGGGACATCGTTGGCGGCGGTTTTGGTTCCAGAAGAGCCGCAGGCCACCAGGAGGGCGCCCGCGAATGTGGTTGCCGTCCCGAGCAGGAATGCCCGGCGACTGCATGTATGGTTATGGGAGGTCATTCCCCTAGTATAGTGGCCGACTTCATCACACTAACAAAATCGTATAATTCCCGCTTTAGTTCATCCATGTTGTCAATATGTGCTGGTTCTGGGTGGTTGCCAACGCAATGGCTTTCAATGATTTTCGTGATCGCTGAGCCGGTAATCGCCCCACGAGCGCCGGCGGCAATGGCGTTGGCGACATGCTGGGGGGTGGAAATCCCAAAGCCCAACAGCACCGGTGCGCCGCCGAATCGGGTGATATTGGCAACCACATCACGCAAACCCACTGTGGATGACTCCTTTTCCGTGCCGGTCACGCCGTCACGAGAGATCGCATAAATGTAGCCTTCCGATGCTTTCGCCACCCCGGCGAGGGTCGTTTCCAAAGCTTGGGCCGGTGCAATAAAGATGGGGGCGATGCTAGCCTTCTGGGCTGCGGCCACAAAGGGGGCGCCTTCCCGCACCGGCACGTCGGGGATGAGTACACTGTCGGCGCCCGCCGCCGCGAACTCCCGATAGAAGTTATCTAACCCCTGGCTGAAGGGCACGTTCCCGTAAATGAGCAGGCCAATGGGGATGTCGGGGAACTCCGCCCGCACCTGCGTGATGAGGGCAATAGAGCCCGCCACCGTGGCCCCATTATCGAGCGCCCGTAGGTGGGATTTTTGGATCGTGGGGCCGTCGGCCACCGGGTCCGAGAACGGTACCCCTAACTCCAGGGCGTCCGCGCCGGCGGCAATGACGGTGCGGATAATCTCCAAGGACTCCTCCGGGCCGGGGTCGCCCAGCATAATGAAGGGGACAAATGCGCCCTCGTGAGACGTCGACAAGCGAGAGAAAAGAGCTGCGTAACGGTCCATAATTACATATCCTCCAATACTAGTTCCGGGTGCGCTTCCAGCGTGCGCCGCACATGCTCAACATCCTTATCGCCCCGACCCGACAGCGACACCACAATGGTCACCGGCTGCTGGTCGCGCTCGGCCGCGGCCGCCCGCTTCAAGGCGTAGGCCAGCGCATGCGACGACTCCAACGCCGGAATGATGCCCTCCTTGCGGGACAACAATTGGAACGCCTGCAACGCCTCCGCGTCCGTCACCGCCACATAGCTGGCCCGGCCAGTGTCAGACAGGTGTGCATGTTGCGGCCCCACACCCGGATAATCCAGCCCGGCGGAAATGCTGTACGACTCCTCCACCTGGCCCTCGCTGGTGCGCATCACATAGCTGCGCGCCCCATGCAAAATCCCAATCGAACCATTATTAATAGTCGCCCCATGCTCCCCCGAATCCAGGCCATGGCCGCCGGGCTCCACGCCCACCAGCTCCACGGTGGGATCATCAATGAACTCGGCAAACATGCCAATGGCGTTCGAACCGCCGCCCACGCAGGCCACCACCACATCCGGCAACCCGCCGGTTCGCTCCAGCAGCTGCGCCTTGGCCTCCGCCGAAATGACCTTGTGGAATTCGCGCACTATCGTCGGAAACGGGTGCGGGCCCGCCGCAGTCCCCAGCAAATAATGCGACTCGTGGAACGTTGCGGTCCAATCCCGCAGCGCCTCATTCACCGCATCCTTCAACGTGCCCGAACCGGAATCCACCGGCACCACCTTCGCCCCCATGAGCTGCATGCGATACACGTTCGGCTGCTGCCGCGCCACATCCTTTTCCCCCATGTAGATCACACAATCCAGTCCGAGCAGCGCACACGCCAACGCCGTCGCCGTCCCATGCTGCCCCGCCCCGGTTTCGGCAATGATCCGGGTTTTCCCCATGCGTTTGGCAAGCAGCGCTTGACCAATCACCTGGTTGGTTTTATGCGCGCCCCCATGCACCAAATCCTCCCGCTTGAGAAAAATTCGGGCATAACCCCGGCCGGCACCAGCCAACGGTAAGTTCGAACACTCCGTCAACGGTGTTGGCCGACCCAAATAATCCCGCAAATAACCAGCTAATTCCTTATGGAATTCTGGATCATTCTGCGCATCAACGAATGCTTGTTCTAACTGGTCGAGTGCGGGAATGAGGGATTCCGGCACGAACTGCCCCCCAAACTCCCCAAAATATGCTGGCAATAATGTCATGCTTATCGTCCTTCCTTATGCCCGCGGATCATGCGGATAGTATGCGCGGATAATATCAAAAGCGCTATTAAGCGCCCCGGTGTCCTTCTTCCCCGGCGCGTATTCAAACCCGGAGTTGAGGTCCAACCCGGCCGTTCCCGCGGCGAGCGCTTCCGCAAGATTCTGCGGGTTAATACCGCCGGCAAGCAGGGTTTTTCCGGCAAGCTCGGCGGGGATGGTTTCCCAATTGAAGCTGGTGCCGCTACCGCCATCGCCGGCGTCAAGAACAAGCTTGTCGACGCGGTCAGCTACCGTACGGGCCCACTCCTGGCCGGCCTCCGCCTGGCTGGCTGGCCCGGCCTGGTCGGATTCGCCCGGTTGGTTAGCGGTCCCGGCGGTGCCCGTGGGGCCGGTCATGGAGACGGCCCGCCAGATTTCCGCCCGGTTGCCGGTGGCCTGCCGAATGGTGTCGATGAGCGCGTGTTCGGCCTCAACACTGCCCTGGTAGGGGCTGTGGATTTGCAGCGCGGCGATTCCGGGGATTGCCGCCAGCTCCGCCCATTCTTCCGGGTTGGTGCTTCGGGACACCGCCACGAATTTCAGGCCGGGCTCCGCGGCGATAATAGTGCGGGCGGTGGTGGCAGTGATGGCGCGTGGTGAGGCTTGTTCAAAAATGAGACCACCGTGGGTGGCGCCGGCAGCGCGGGCGGCTTGGGCCGCGGCCGGGCTGGTGAGGCCACAGATTTTCGTGGTTCCGTAGATGAGTTCCCGGGCGGCATAGTCGATGCTTGGTTGGCTGGTGAGCTGGGAGCCAACCAGGAATCCGTGAACATACGGTTTGAGGGTTCGGACGGTGGCGTTATTACGGATGCCGGATTCGGAGATGATGACGGCGTCATCGGGGACATGCCGCGCCAGCGTGGGGGTGCGGGTGAGGTCGATACTGAGGTCGTGAAGGTTTCGGTTATTGATACCAAAAATATTTGCCCCCAGGTTTATGGCCCGCGCCACCTCGGTTTCGGTGATGACTTCGGTGAGGATGTCCAGGTTCCACCGGTGGGCTTCGGCCGCGAGGGTGCGGTATTCCGCATCGGTGAGGACACTGAGCATGAGAAGAATAGCGTCGGCACCATAGTGGCGGGCGGCCCGGATTTGGATGGGGTCGATAATGAAGTCTTTGCAGAGGACGGGAAGGTGCGTGGTGGCGGCCACTGCCGCCAGGTGGTCGTAGTCGCCACCGAAGCGTTCGGGCTCGCAAAGCACCGAGATGCCCGCCGCGTACTGCGAGTAGATTTGGGCGATCGCGCTCGGGTTGTAGTCGGCCCGAATGAGCCCCAGGGATGGGGATGCGGATTTGCATTCCATGATGAAGGCACCCCCGGCCTTGAGGTTGTGGTAGAGGCTTCGGGTTGAGGGCTGTGGTTCGGGGATGTTGCGGATTCGGTGGGCAATGTTGGGCAGGTGGGTGCGTCGGGCCCGAACAATGTCGGCGAGGATGGTGGGCGTGGCGTCGGGGGTGTGGTTATGCATAATTTGCCTCTTCGTGGGTGCGGAGCCAGGTGGCGACGGTGCCGTCGTCGAGGAGCCGGAGGGCGAGTTGGGCGCCTTCCCGCATGGTGGGGGTGCGGTCGTGGAGATAGAACATGGCGCCGGCGGAGGCGGCGAGGGCGTCGCGTTGGGCGGGGGTGCCGCGGCCGACGAAGATTTCGCGGAGGATGGCGGCGTTTTCCGGGCCGTCGCCGCCGGCGAGTTCGGCGAGGGGGTGCCGGGAAAGCCCGAGGTCTTCGGGGGTGATGGTGTAGTTAGTGATGGCGCCGTTGCGGAGCTCCCATATGGTGGTTGGCCCGTGGACGGCGATTTCGTCGACGCCGGAGCCGTGGACGACGAGGGCTCGTTCGCGCCCTAGTTCGAGGAATACTTCGGCGATGATTTGTCCCAGGTCGGGGTTGGCGATGCCCATGATTTGGAGGGCGGGTCGCGCCGGGGAGAGGATGGGCCCGAGGGTGTTGAAGATGGTGGGCATGCGGAGGGCGCGTCGTACGGGCATGACGTGGGCGACGGCCGGGTGGTAGGCGGGGGCGAAGAGGAAGGTGAAGTTGGAGGCTTCGACTTGGTGGACGGCTCGTTCGGGGTTGAGGTCGAGGGGGATGTTGAGGGCTTCGAGGACGTCGGCGGAGCCGGAGCGGGAGCTGACGGATCGGTTGCCGCATTTGACGACGCGGCAGCCGCC
>CAJZGD010000169.1 GCA_915275065.1 uncultured Corynebacterium sp.
GATCCAGGCCCGTAGCCGCGGCCGGCCCTCGGATTCCACCAGCGCCTCATAGTCGGGGCCGTCACCCCGGGTGGATTTCAGCCCCCACTGCCCCATGAATAAGGCCCGCTCGTCCAGCATGGGCAGATAGTCGGACACGGACAGGCCCTTGATGATCCGGGTGCCCCAGAACGGTGGGGTGGCCACCGGGAAGTCCGCCGCCACCTCGGAACGCTCCGGCAGCTGCACCGGCTTCGCCTTGGCTTTCCGCTCCGCCGCGATCTTTTGGGACCGTTCCCGGCGCGCTTTGCGTTCGGCTTTTTTCCGCTGCTTGGTCACGTCTTCGGTGATGGTTTCGCCGCGTTTGCGGGCCATGATTTCGTCCATGAGGCTGAGCCCTTCGAACGCATCACGGGCGTAGTGGACGTCGCCCGCGTAAATGTTGTCTAGGTCGTGCTCAACATAGCTGCGGGTGAGTGCCGCACCACCGAGGATGACGGGAATGTCGGAGGCATTTTGGGCGTTCATTTCCTCCAGGTTTTCCTTCATCACCACGGTGGATTTCACCAGGAGCCCGGACATGCCCACCACATCGGCGTTGTGTTCCCTGGCGGCGGAGATGATGGTGGCGATGGGTTGTTTGATGCCGATGTTGATGACGTTGTAGCCGTTGTTGCTGAGGATGATATCAACCAGGTTTTTACCGATGTCGTGAACGTCGCCTTTGACGGTGGCAATAACCATGGTGCCTTTATTGCCGGAGTCGTCGGTTGCCTCCATGTAGTTTTCGAGGTAGGCGACGGCGTGTTTCATGGTTTCGGCGGATTGGAGGACGAAGGGGAGTTGCATTTGGCCGGAGCCGAAGAGTTCGCCCACGGTTTTCATGCCGCCGAGGAGGTCTTGGTTGATGATGTCGATGGGGGATTTTTCGGCCATGGCAGCATCAAGGTCGGTTTCGATGCCGGTTTTTTCCCCATCAATAATGCGTTGGGACAAGCGTTCGAATAGTGGGAGGGCGGCGAGGGCTTCGGCGCGGGCGTCTTTCGCTTCGGCGGCGGAGACGCCTTCGAAAAGGTCCATGAATGTTTGGAGGGGATCATAGCCGTCGCGGCGGCGGTCGTAGATCATGTCGAGGGCGACTTCGCGTTGGCGGTCCTCGATGCGGTTCATGGGCACGAGTTTTGAGGAGTGGGCGATAGCGGAGTCGAGGCCGGCGGCGACACACTCGTTGAGGAAGACGGAGTTGAGTACCTGGCGGGCGGCCGGGTTCAGTCCGAAGGAAATGTTCGACAGACCGAGCGTGGTGTGTACCCGCGGGTGTCGGGCTTTTAATTCGCGGATGGCGTTGATGGTTTCTATGCCGTCGCGGCGGGTTTCTTCCTGCCCGGTGGAGATGGGGAAGGTGAGGGTGTCGACGATAATGTCGGATTCGTCCAGCCCCCAGTTTTCGGTGATGTCGGTGATGAGCCGTTCGGCGATGGCCAGTTTTTTCTCGGCGGTGCGGGCTTGGCCTTCTTCGTCAATGGTGAGGGCGACCACGGCGGCACCGTGGGTTTTGACGAGCTGCATGATGCGCTGGTAGCGGGAGCCGGGGCCGTCGCCGTCTTCGAAGTTGACGGAGTTCACGGCGCAGCGTCCGCCCAGGTGTTCGAGCCCGGTTTGGATAACATCGGGTTCGGTGGAGTCGATCATGATCGGCAGGGTGGAGCTGGTGGCTAGGAGGGACGCGAGGGCGGCCATGTCGCCGCGGCCGTCGCGGCCCACGTAGTCGACGCACAGGTCGAGCATGTGGGCGCCGTCGCGGGTTTGTTGTTTGGCGATATCCACGCAGGTTTCCAGGTCACCGGCGAGCATGGCTTCACGGAAGGCTTTGGACCCGTTGGCGTTGGTGCGTTCCCCAATGATGGTGACGCCGGCGTCCTGGGTGAGGTTGACTGAGGTGTAGAGGGAAGACACCGCGTCCGAGTCGGGTGTTGTTCTTTCCGCCGGGGTGATGCCGCCGGTCACCATGGTGTGGACGGCGGTGATGTGTTCGGGGGTGGTGCCGCAGCAGCCGCCCACCATGGCGAGGCCGTATTCCTCGATGAAGGTTTTCAGTGAGGCGGCGAGTTCAGCTGGTTTCAGCGGGTATTCGGCCCCGTTTTTCCCGAGTATGGGCAGGCCGGCGTTGGGCATGACGGAAACCGGGATGCGGGCGTTGTGCGACAGGTAGCGGAGGTGTTCACTCATTTCGTCGGGGCCGGTGGCGCAGTTCAGGCCGATCATGTCGATGCCGAGCGGCTCCAGGGCGGTGAGGGCCGCCCCGATTTCCGACCCGAGCAGCATGGTGCCGGTGGTTTCCACGGTGACATGGCAGACGATGGGCAGGCGGTAGCCGACCTCGGCGAAAGCCTCCTGGCAACCGTGAATGGCGGCCTTGACCTGGAGGAGGTCTTGGGCGGTTTCGATGAGGATGCCGTCCGCTCCCCCATCAACCATGCCCAGGGCGGCTTCCCGGTAGTAGGTTTTCAAATCCAGGTAGGGGGCGTGCCCGAGGGAGGGCAGTTTCGTGCCGGGCCCCATGGATCCGAGCACAAAGCGGCGCATCCCATCCCTGCCGGGGCCGAGCTCATCGGCGACGGTGCGGGCGATGCGGGTGCCTTTGTAGGCGAGTTCCTGGCAGCGGTCGGCAATGTTGTAGTCGGCAAGGTTGGGGAGGTTACAGCCGAACGTGTTGGTTTCTACCAGGTCCGCCCCCGCGGTGAAATAGGCGCGGTGAATTTGGGCCACCACGTCCGGTCGGGTGTCGTTGAGGATTTCGTTGCAGCCTTCCAGGCCGAGGAAATCCGTTTCGACGTCAAGGTCGAAGCCTTGCAGTTGGGTGCCCATGGCGCCGTCGCCAATGAGGACGCGACTGTGGAGGGCGTCGAGGAAGTCGGGGGTTTTTACTGGTAATACGGTGCTCATCGGCTAGTCAGCTTAGTACGGCCTACCGCGCGCCCCGTAATCTGCCACGCCATGCGCGTATTTTATTCGCTTGTCGACGCGTCCAGGTCGGCGAAGTCGGGCACATGGTCCGCCGCATAGTCCGGCCACATCATTCGGACCAGTTCGGTGATTTCGGCTTCTTCTTCAGGTTCGATGATGGCATCATTATGCCGGGCGTTGAATTCTCGCAGTTGGGCGTAAAGGTCCAGCACATGGTCGTGGATGATATCGGGGTTGGGCACGTCGAGCGGCACGGATTTGGCGTAGCCGATGAGTAGGGCCTCTAGTTCGGGGAGGGCATCAACGTCGAAGGGAGGTTCCCAGTATTGGCGTTCTTCCGGCCGGAGGTACGCCCCGGTGCCGAACTCGCGCAACTGTTGAATGAATTCAGTGATGGCGGTCACGAAATTTTCACCCCCATGAGGGCGTCGACGGCGGTGGCCACAATGCTGCCCGCCGGGGTGATGGCGTCGCCGGGGTCGGTGGCGGGGGTGTTGCAGCTGTCCGCCCATTCGTCGATGGCTTTGATCGCGGCCGGGGTGTTGAGGTCGTCGGCAAGCAGGGACCGGATTTGTTGCACCAAAGCCCGGGCGGCCGACTCATCGCTGGCGAGGGTGGTGGCCATCCGCCAATACACCAGGCGGTGCTCCGCCGCCCACAGCACCTTGTCGGACCAGTCCCGATCCGACCGGTAGTGGCCCAGGTATACGCCCAGGCGGATCGCGGACGGGTCGTGTCCGGCCTCGGTGAGTTTCGACACGAACACCAGGTTGCCCAGGGATTTACTCATTTTCACCCCGTCGAGCGAAATCATGCCGGTGTGCACATAATGCTCCGCCATGCGGGGGGAGGCTAGGGCCGCCTCGGCGTGGGCGGCGGAAAACTCGTGGTGGGGGAAAATCAGATCCGATCCCCCACCCTGGATAGCGAAACTACTCCCCAACCGGTTGGTGGCAATGGCGGAACATTCCACATGCCAACCGGGCCGGCCCGCCCCAAACGGGGCATCCCACGCGGGCTCCCCCTCCCGGGCCACCCGCCACAGGAGGGCATCCAACGGGTCCCGCTTGCCGGGGCGATCCGGGTCGCCACCACGTTCGGCAAATAACTCCAGCATGCGCTGCCTGGGATAGTTCGACTCGTAGCCGAACCGGTCGGTGGCGGTGATGCTGGCGTAAATATCCGGGTAGTCGGGGTCGTCAACAACATAGGCGGCACCTGCATCAAGCAGCTGCTGCACCATGGTAATAACCTCACCCACGGACTCCATCGCCCCCACATAATCGTGTGGGGGGATCACACTTAGGTCGGTCATGTCCGACCTGAATAGGTCAATCTGGCTGGACCCCAACTCCCGCCAATCCACCCCATCCCGGGTGGCGCGCTCAAACAAGGGATCATCCACATCCGTGATGTTTTGCACATAGGTGACCTGCACCCCGGCGTCGATAAGCAAACGGTGAATCAAATCGAACGCTAAATATGTGGCGGCGTGCCCCAAATGCGTCGAATCATACGGGGTAATGCCGCACACATACATGCCGGCCTGGTTATGGGTCACACGAACCGGTTTCAGTGTTTCATCGGCAGTGTCGTAAAGGCGCAGCGGCACGGCCGGGCCGGGGACGGTAGGGATATGCGGAGAGGGCCACGAATGCATGCGACAAGCTTAACAATTACACCGAAGCCGCCGCCAACGGGTTGATCTCCCCCGTGTACAGCAGCAGCATCACGAAAATACCCAACGGAATCCGGTACACGGCAAACCAGCTGAACGTGTTATTCGCCACGAACTTCAACAACCAGGCGATCGACGCATAGCCCAACACGAACGCAATCAGGGTGCCCACAATAAGCTGCGTGCCCGATGCGGCAATACCCGCCTGGGGTTGGAACGCATCATCGAGGGAAAACAGGCCGGCGGCCAACACCGCGGGAATAGCCAGCAAGAAACTAAACCTGGCCGCCACCTCACGGGTGAGCCCCAAAAACAGGCCGGCGGAAATCGTGCCGCCCGACCTCGACACCCCAGGAATCAACGCCAAACACTGGGCGAACCCCATCACAATGGCGTCCCGCATCGTCAACTCCTCATAGTCCCGGTTTTTCCTACCAAACCGTTCCGCAATGATAAACACGAACGAAAACAACACCAACACCGTGGCAGTAATCCACAGGTTCCGGAGATTCTCCCGAATCAAATCCTTCGTGAGAAACCCAATCGCCGACACGGGGATCGTCCCCACGATCACCATCCAGCCCATGCGGTAATTGAAATCCCGGGCGTCCTTATTCACCAGGCCCTTAAACCAGGACACGATGATACTGAAAATGTCTTTAGCGAAATACACCAGCACCGCCGCCTCGGTACCGAGCTGCACCACGGCGGTAAACGATGCGCCGGGATCATTATCGAAAAACAATGTGGATGCGATACGCAGGTGGCCGGAGGAACTCACCGGCAGGAATTCCGTCAACCCCTGAATAATGGAAAGCACTATGACTTCCAACCATGGCATTTGTTCGCTAACGCCCGTGGAAGCCTGGGCGAGGATACTGGTAGTAATCACATCACCACACCGTACACCGCGGGTTCTTCTCCCCTCACAGTAGATAATGTGCAGGGTGTATTTGAGGGTGTAGTGCACAATAATCCTAAGTTACGGGATCTACCTGCTAATCTGGGACCTTGTGAAACCGAAACCCGCCCCGCTTTTTCCTCCCCCCTCCCCCC
>CAJZGD010000170.1 GCA_915275065.1 uncultured Corynebacterium sp.
CCGCCACCGAAGCAGCCGCGGCCGAAGCCGAACTCTTCCTCTCGGAAATCGACTGGTTAAGCGAGCAGCCCCTTCGGCTCGACGGCGTGGATGTGTGCGTCATCTCCGGGATGAAAGGGTCGAAAATCATTGCGAAAATCCGCCGGGAGCTCATTGCCGCCCACCAAAAAATCGCTACCGCCGGCCGCTGGGTGCCCGCCACCAAATCCGCCCATAATATTCCCCTGAGCGAGCCGGAACTCATCGCCGAACAAATCGTGGACATGGTGGATCGGGGACGAGTCGCGGCACAAGAGTCGGTGCTGGTTTAGATTTTGGGGAGGGGTGGCCTCAGCAACAGTCCCAGGTGTACATCACCTTATGGAAATTACGCTGCACTAAATCCTCACGAGTGATAAAGAAATTAGCGACACCCCCATCGCCAAACATGACCTGCACCCCCTTATCAACCTCGTTATCTAACTGAAACAGGAGCTCAAGCTCGCTATCGCTATCACGCGGATCCTCCTGCGTAAACGTTGCCCACCCCGCGCCGTACACCGATTGCGGAAACGCGTACAGAGTGTCAAACATGGCCTCAACCTCAGGTTCCTCCGAATAACAGTCAATCCCTGTCACAACTTCAAAGTCCTTATCCTCGGGGCTGGGCAGCTGGTCACACAGCACGCCGTCAATAATGAAATATCCGTCCGACACCGGCGTGTATTCGCTTTGCGACGCCTCCGCCAAGCGACCCCGGCCCAATTCCGACGCGGGAATCAACCGCACCACAAACGACCCGGAGCCACCAGCCAACCTCTCGTAATCCAAACCCAATAGGTCATTATCCGCAATAAAAAATTGCAGCAGCCCCTCGGTGGGATAGCCCTCAAGCGGCGGCAGCTTGGCCAGATTCAACTGGGCCAGAAAAATCATGCGGCCACCATCACTGTCCCGCGGTTCCGGGTAGTCGTCCGTCACAAACGCTAGCCCACCCACGCGGCTGCCGGTGGGTTCGGCAGCGTTGGCGGCGCTCTTCTTCTCCGGGACCCCAGTCAGCTGCAGGGCCACCACGCGCCGAGTGTTGCTGGTGAGAGCCTCCCGGTATTGGGCGGGAATCTTGGTGATGTCAGGTTGCATGATCGTCATGGCTGGTACCCTAACGTGCTGATTGGACACTACTTAATAGGGATTCGAACATATATTCTCGATGTGTCTGGCAGGTTCGGTAAGGTAGGGAACATGTTTACACACACCGAAGACATTTATGCGGCGGTGCAAGACTCTGGCGTGGACTCCATTCAGGCTTGGGCCGACGACATTGCCCAAAGCGCGAAGCCCGCACTCTGGTTCACTCTCCTGGACCCCGCAGGAGCCGAAGGCGCTCCAACCGCGGAACCCCCGGTGGGCAGTAGCTATGTTGGTGGTCGCCCCGACGTGACGGCGGACTTCGTCTGGCCCACCCAGGACGAAAAACCCCTGACCTTTCTGTTTCAGGTTGACGCTCGGCCATTATTGCCTTACCGCTTGGCGGTCTTCGCCGGGGAACCCAACGAGCCCGGCGGGCACCACGTGGCGTACTTCGACCCCGAGGCGCCCACCGAACGGCGGGATTATCCCGCCAACACGTTCCTCTCCGAATGGTTCATGGACCCGGAATTCTTCGAACGCTACCATCCGGTCATACCCCACCAGGGGTTGGATATACCCAGGTGGAGTTCCGAGGCACACGACCAGCTCATGGACATACTCCAGGCTCGGCTCCCCGAAGAAGACGACGAATTCGAAGACTTGTACGAAAATTTTCGGCTGATGGCCGAGCCCGATGGTGAGGCGATTATTCGGGTTGGTGGCTACCATGCGGGCATTGGTTTCGATTCCGCGGCGGATGCCGTCGATAAGCTGGGTGGGGCGGTGTCGGACTGGCGACACCTGGTCACGCTCGACTCCACCCGCGACATGTGCATCGGGGACGCCGGCTATTTCCAGGTGTTGCGGCGCGATCTGGATGGGGCGACGTTTGCCGGCACGGAGTCCAGCTAGGATTAGGGACATGTGTTCATTATGGATTTCGCCGTCGTTGACGCTGACCGGCCAGCTGGTTCGCCTCGAACCCCTCACCCTCGACCACGTTGATGCGCTGTGCGAGGCCGTCCGCGACGGTGAGCTGCACACCGCATGGTGGACCTCGACGCCGAGCCCCGACGCCATGGCCGCCGACATTCGCAATAAATTGGCGCTGCGGGACGCCGGCAGCATGGTGCCGTTTGCCTGCATTCGGCTTGTCGACGGCGTAACCGTGGGCGTGACCACATATTATGACCTTTTCCCGGAGGTTCCCCGACTGGAAATCGGCTACACCTGGAGCCGGGCCAGCAGCCATGGCACTGGCACTAATCCAGACTCAAAACTATTACTGCTCGAATATGCTTTCGAGGAATTGGGGTGTCAGCGAGTGGGAATCCGCACCAAATGGTCAAACCACCAATCCCGGGCCGCAATCAAACGACTGGGGTTAAAGCGCGATGGCATTCTGCGATCCTATGCCAGGCTGCGGAATGGCGTTGTCGATGATGCCGTGCTGTACTCGGCCCTCTCCACCGAATGGCCCGCCATCAAGGCCGGCCTGACGACCCGGGTGAACCGCCACGTGACCCATGCGGCACGCGACGCAGCCCAGTAATTGCGCCACCAGCGTCCCCAACTTGTACACTACCTTGCATGGCAGCGAAGGCAGACACGAGCTTCACCGTGGGCACGGAGTTCACGGAAAATGGGCGCACCGGTACGATCCACACCCCGCATGGCGACATTCACACCCCGGCGTTTATCCCCGTGGGCACCAAGGCAACCGTGAAAACACTCACCCCCGAGCAGGTCAAAGCCACAGGCGCGCAGGCGGTGCTGGCCAACGCCTACCATCTCTACCTCCAGCCGGGCCCGGACATTGTTGACGAGGCCGGCGGCGTTGCCGCCTTCCAAAACTGGGACGGCCCCACCTACACTGACTCCGGCGGGTTCCAGGTGATGAGCCTGGGCGTGGGCCATAAAAAGGTGCTCATGATGGATCATGTGAGCCAAGAACCAGTAGCACGCACCGAAAAGAAAGACCGCTACGCCCTGGTGGATGAGGAAGGCGTGAACTTCCGCAGCGTGATCGACGGCTCAAAGCACCGATTCACCCCGGAAATCTCCATGCAGATCCAACACCAACTCGGCGCTGACATCATGTTTGCGTTCGATGAGCTGACGGTGTTGGCAGACACCCGGGAATACCAAGAGGCCTCGGTGGATCGCACCCATCGGTGGGCGAAAAGGTGTTTGGATGAACACGATAAGTTGACTCGGGAGCGCGTCGGCAAGCCCCTACAATCCCTGTGGGGGGTGGTGCAGGGCGCCCAGTACGAGGACCTGCGTCGTAAAGCAACCCGCGGACTCATAGAACTTTCCAATCAAGCTGAGGCGGAGGGACGGCGCGGCTTCGGCGGCTTCGGCATTGGCGGCGCGCTCGAAAAAGAAAACCTCGGCACCATTGTCGGCTGGGTGTGCGACGAACTACCCACCACCAAACCCCGCCACCTCTTGGGAATCTCGGAACCCGACGACCTCTTCCGCGCCATCGAAGCGGGCGCAGACACATTCGACTGCGTTGCCCCCACCCGACTCGGACGACGCGGCGGAGCATACACATTAGACGGACGAGTCAACCTCACCGCAGCCCGATTCAAACGAGATTTCGAACCCATTGACGCCGAATTCGGTGGCTACGTGTCGGAAAACTACACCCGCGCCTACATCCACCACCTCTTCAAAGCCAAAGAATTCCTAGGCGGCACTCTCTGCACAATCCACAACGTGAGCTTCATCGTGCGCCTAGTCGACAACATCCGGGCCGCCATCAACGGCGGATACTACGAAGACTACAAACGCGAATTCTTAGGCAGGTACTATCATTCGTGAGCCTTGATGCGGCGAATAACCAGGTACGTGATCGGCATGACCGCCACCTCAACCAGCGTCTTCCACACAAAACCCACCACCACATAATTCGCCGTATCGCCAACCGTAGAAATTCCGATAACCGGCGCGGCGATCAGGCAAAAAATCAGCGTGTCGCCAAACTCGCCCACCACAGTCGACCCCAACAGCCGCTTCCACAAACCCCGCTCGCCCAGCCGATCCTTCATCAACGTGAGCAACCACGCATTGAGCAGCTGCCCCGCCGCATATCCGCTTAACGACGCCACCACAATCCGGGGCACCAACCCCAGGGTGGCAGCAAACGCCGCCTGCCCCTCGTAAAACGACGCCGCCGGCAGCAAAATCGCCACATAAAATGTGGAAACCGCAATAATCATAGCGAGAAACCCAGTCCACACCGCGCGCCGGGCCGCCCGAAACCCATAACACTCACTTATCACATCCCCAATCACATAAGCCGCCGGGAACAGGAAAAACGCGCCATCCGTCACCAGCGGCCCCACCTGCACGCCCTTGGTGGAGACAATATTAGACAAAACAAAAATCGTGGTGAACAGGGCAAGCAACACCGGATAAGCGGATTTCTGCACCGGAATATATGAAGAACCTGAAGGCATAGCGGATATTCTATATTTTCCTATGGTGCATATCATATTGCGGTCCGGGTTAGATGGGAGTATTGCTAAGGGTGAAACCACCTATGACCAGGAAAAATATCAAAAATGCTGACCATGATTCGCCATCATGACGACACCTACGCCTACGAGCCCCTCACCCGCAGATGGAGCACCCCCAGACTCGACTACGAACAGGCCCCCGCCCACGAAAAACTCGACCTCCACACCAGGGTTGCCGCAGCCTCCGTGCGCACCGCCGTCATCACCGGCCTGGCTGCCGGAATCCTGCACCACATTCCCATACTCAACCACGCCAACCAGGTGGTGGTGCACCTCACCCTCCCCGGCCGACAACAGCCGCCACCCAGATCCCAATGGGAAAACGGCATCCTTCGCTACCGATACGCGGTGCTCCCGGATACCGATATATGCATTATCGGCGGCAACCGCGTTACCAGCCTTGCCCGCACCTTCACCGACATATGCACCATCAACGGTGAATTGGAAGGGCTCGCCTTCCTCGAAGCCGCCCTCCACATGGGGCACAGCAAACAAGAATTCCAGGCCTACATAGACCAAAATGACCACCGGTGGGGCATGGTCCGCGCCCAAAAGGTTCTTGACCAGGCGTTATACGGAATCGAATCCGTGTACGAGACCTATGCCCGCTACATTATCACCACCATGCTGCCGGCCCTTCAGGTTGATCCGCAGGCGATCATACCCATTCCCAGCAGGTGGTATTATGAAGGGTTCTCGCGGCGGCGGGTGGATCTCCTGATCGAGCGGTTCATCATTATTGAGATTGATGGGCGGATAAAATACCAGCAAAGCCAAGACAAACTCATCGAGGTGCTCTCCGACCAGGTGTATCGAGAAAAGCACCTGATTCGCCACGGCTACCACGTGCTGAGATTCGCCCCCTGGGAGCTCAAAACCCTTTTGATCCCCACCCTCACCCAAACCCTGGACATGTTGCACTGCGACCATGCGCCTGAAGTCCACCAGATTCCCAACCTACAGGCCGGGCACCCATCGTGGGATAACCGGTTCGCGGTCGCCTAAGCAAGGCTGTTGTGGTCTGGGGGT
>CAJZGD010000171.1 GCA_915275065.1 uncultured Corynebacterium sp.
CGTATCAAACTAGCCATCGTCGCTACATGTGCTGCAGTCGCGGCAGCAACCATCACCCCAGCCTATGCCATGGATGATGTAGAACCTGATACCTCGACTGCGTTGAGTCAAGGAATCAAGGAATATGGCCTGCTCAAAACCGCTTACTTGGTTCTTTGGGATATCGTCACATTCCCAGTATTGCTCTCGCTCGGGCCGCTCATCAAGCCAAACATGACCCCCCAATTCTAGGAGATCACCATGCGTTCCCTCAAAATCGCAATCACCACAGTCTGCCTAGCCTTGGCAGCAACCTCATTCACCCCAGCATCCGCGGAAGAGCAGTTTGAGCTCCCTGCCTCCGTGGACAGCAGCCTGGATTTCCTCAGCCTCAGCTCCCTGCCAATCTATGGGCCAGTCATCGCCTACATGGTGTGCGCCAGTGAGTCTTCCCCAGGGATGCCTCCCGGGCACTGCCTGCGGGAAGCCCTAGCTGTCTCTTCCTACTGAGGGTTATCCACAAACCCCAGTTCAAGCCGTAAACAGCGCTAAAACATAAGGAGTTATCATGCGCCGTATCAAACTCGCCATCGTCGCCACAAGCGCTGCAGTCACAGCCGCAACCATCTCTCCGGCCCAGGCCACAGAAGTGCAACTCACTGCCTCTACAGGCAGTCTGGAGAACGGCAGCACGTCAATCGAAGCAGGATTTAACGCCTACATGCGATGCATCAAAGGCTTATCCCATGGAAAAGTACTACCTCCCGGGTTCTGCCTCACTGAAGGCCTGATAACTTCTTCCTAAAGTTATCCACAAGCCCCGGGCGAGTACGGTCTTGAGTGTGCCGTACTCGCCTTTGTCGATAAACCAGGTTTGCCACTACATCCGTAAAAACAACCCTCCTGGCAGGGCTCGGCGAAGCCTCAACCACGCTCAAGCCACCCAAAAGATATACACAAACCCCAGCCCAAAGCGTATTTTGGCTGGGGTTTTACTATGTGAATAGCCCATGTGTAGCCGGGTTTTCCACAGTTATACACAGTCCAGGTGGACTGTTCAACATGGGGATATGTGGATAACTCACCGGTTTTACCAGGTTTACCCTGCTCAATGGGCATTTTTAGGGATTGTAACATGTCCATCCATAAGCGCAGGCGGCGACCATGGGCAATGGTGAGGTAAAAATACGGTCTGAGCTGGGATAATGCCGAGTTATCCACAGCCCAGGGCACCCGGGGCGCCCAAAATTGACAAGGGGGTAATTGCATGATCTGCATCACATTTATCACGTTTGCTATTTTTCCAAAATCTCAGCCTGTGGATAACATCATTAGATAGCTATTGAAGTGGTAAAATACCCAGTTATACACAATGCGAAAAACCATGAAAAAATCCCATAATCCCTACATGCTGCCGCAAACCTGCTAAATGCCGAAAATTGGCCAAAAATACGGCTGTAAACCCGATATTTTTTATCCACAAGCCTATGGGTTGTACGCAATGCACCCCCCGTCGAACAGGGAAAATGCGCCAAAATCGACCTGTAGCAAACTAGTTATCCACAGTTTTACCCCCGCTGTGCACAAAAGAGGGTAGAAATCGACTTTGCAGCCTCGGTTATGCAAAAAAGTCGACCTGGGGTTTTCCCCAGCCTGTGGATAAAATTGTGGATAAATTTTTACGCTTTGAGCTGCGGTTATCTAAAGTTATCCACAATGTCCACAAGATGGTTATCCACAAGCTATGCAAAAGTGATTCCGGTCACCACGTTGCTGCAAATGTGCGTCCACAGGGGGTGTGGATAACTCCAAAATTTCTGTGGATAACTGGCCGATTTCTGTGGATAAACCTGTGGATAAATCTGGGGCCAAAAAAGTTATCCACAGGTTTTCGAAGTTATCCACATTAATTCCACAAGTTTATCCACAGGCACTCACATGCTCTGAGCTGCGAAAAGGAGGGTTTTCCACAATATCCACAGGACCTATTACTACTACCAACTACATACCTAGGTAGATCTCTGGTAACTGTAGGGACTTCGCCGCAAACTTGCTACTTCGCCGCCGCTCCGATTTTTCGCCGCCGAGATCTTCCGGGTAAGTTTGGAGGCAGCTGCGGCCTACCACTGGCCGCCTGACCGTTTGGCCGTCGACAAGCCGTCGAAAAGCGAACCGCACAAAGGAGCAACCCGAACCCATGGATCTAGGCGCCGTGTCATTTGTCGTTGCAAAAGAAGATCTCGCCAGCGCGGTATCGTGGGTAGCACGCAATCTACCTACCAAGCCTGCACAACCGGTTCTCCGCGCAATGCTCATCACCGCCGACGACGATGGCCTGGAATTCGCCGGGTTCGACTACGAAGTGTCCACCAAGGTGCGGATTCCCGCCGAGGTCAACCAGCCGGGACGGATCGCTGTCGCGGGCAAACTCATCGCTGACATCACCGCCACCCTGCCGAACAAGCCCATCGAGATCTTCGTGGATGGCTCCACAGTGCAGCTCAAATGCGGTTCCTCCCGGTTTGAACTCCCGTCGATTCCCCTCGACGACTACCCCACCTTGCCCACGCTCCCCGAGGTCACGGGCGCAATCAACCCCCGGCTCTTCATCGACGCGGTGACCCAGGTCGCAACCGCAGCTGGCAAGGACGACACGTTGCCCATGCTCACCGGCGTGCACATGGAGATCGAGGGCGAAGACATCACGCTGACCGCCACCGACCGATTCCGGCTCGCGCTGCGGCGGTTCCAATGGATTCCCGCCTTCCCGGATGCCCAGGCCAAGCTGCTTATCCCGGCGAAAAACTTTGTGGAAAACGCCCGCACCCTCGACGCGAATTCCACAGAACCGGTGGAAATCGCCGTGGGCTCCGGTGACTCCATCGGCGCCGAAGGGCTATTCGGCATTCACGTGGACGCCCGGCAAACCACCACCCGGCTCCTGGACGCGGAATTCCCCAACGTCAACCCGCTGCTGCCCAAATTCCACAAGTGCCTGGCCAGCGTGGAAATCTCGTCCCTTCAGGACGCCATCAAGCGGGTTGCCCTCGTGGCCGACCGGAACGCCCAAATCCGCATGCATTTCACCCCAGGGGAGGTGCTGCTCTCGGCAGGTGGCTCCGACGCCGGTCACGCCGAGGAATCTGTACCCTGCGAATTCATCGGCACCGAAGAAGAACTCCTCATCGCCTTCAACCCCGCCTACCTACGCGACGGGCTGCACGTGGTGCGCACCCAGCGGGTTGTGTTCGGCTTCACGGAATCCTCCCGCCCCGCAATCCTCATCCCCGAGCCGGAGAAGCTGCCCGAACTCAACGACGACGGGTTGTATCCCACCCCAGACACGGATTTCACCTACCTGCTCATGCCGGTGCGGTTGCCCGGCTAATCCGGCCAGCGTGTTTATTCGAGAGCTCAGCCTGCGCGACTTTCGCTCCTGGCCCCACTGCCATGTGCGGCTTGGTCCGGGAATCACACTGTTCGTGGGTCGCAATGGCCACGGGAAAACCAACCTGGTGGAGGCTATCGGCTATGTGGCCCACCTCGGCTCCCACAGGGTGGCCCAGGACGCGCCCCTGGTGCGCCACGGCCAGCCCAACGCCCGGGTGTCGGCCACCGCGGTGCGAGACGACCGGGAATTGACCGCCCACCTACTCATCAACGCGTCCGGGGCCAACCAGGCGAGCATTAACCGCACAAGGCTGAATTCGCCCAGGGAGCTGCTGGGTGTGGTGCGCACGGTGCTGTTTTGCCCCGAGGATCTGGCATTGGTGCGAGGGGAACCTGCCGAGCGCCGCCGCTACCTGGATAACATCATTGCTACCCGCTGGCCGCGGCTTGCGGGCGTCAAGGCGGACTACGAGAAAGTGCTGCGGCAACGCACAACCCTGCTAAAAACATCCTCAGCGGCCCTCAGACGCGGTTATTCTGGCGATGACGGGTCATTGGCCACATTGGACGTGTGGGACGCTCAGCTGGCCCGTCAGGGGGCGCAAATGATCGCTGCGCGGCGGGCCCTGGTGGCGGAGTTGGATCCGCTCGTCCACGAGGCCTATGCGGGCATCGCCCCGGAGTCCCGGCCGGCCCACATCGCCTACGAATCCACGGTTCCCGACGTGGGCGAGGATCCTGCGCTGATTGAGGCCGCCATGCTCGCTGAGCTGGGCAGGATGCGTCCCAAGGAGATTGATCGGGGCCGCAGCCTGGTGGGGCCGCACCGGGACGATCTGGTTATCACCCTGGGTGATGTGCCTGCGAAGGGGTTTGCGTCGCATGGGGAAACCTGGTCGATGGTGTTGGCGCTGCGGCTCGGTGAGTTCCAGCTGCTGCGCGCCGACGGCACCGACCCTGTGCTCATTCTCGACGATGTGTTCGCCGAACTCGACGCGTTACGACGCGAGCGCCTGGTCCACCTCACCCAGGACGTAGAACAGGTGCTCATTACCGTGGCGGTGCCGGACGACCTGCCACCTGAGTTGGGTGATATTCATCGCATTCCCGTCGTGATGACCGACCACACATCGGTGATTAGTAGCAATGAATCATAGGGAGCCACCATGACCGAATCACGGGATTCAGTCGCATATGCGTTTGAACGTATGCGTCAAGAAGCTTTACGACGAGGCACCGCGCCCAAAATTCGCCGACCTAGACGGCCGGTCCGGCGCTTGCGGGCGTCGACAAGCAAGGGGCAACCGACCGGGCTGGACGGGCGGGCGATCCCCAGGCCGGACCGCAATCTTGAGGGAATATCCACGCTGGTAGAGCAGGAAATCACCGCGCGCGGCTGGCGTACCAAACTGGCCGGCGGGTGGATTCATTCGCATTGGTCGCTGCTCGTCGGCGACCGCATCGCGGGGCACACCAAGGTGGAGAAATTCGCTGACAAAAAGTTGTATATCAGCTGCGATTCGACCGCTTGGGCATCGAATCTTCGCACCATGCAGCAAAATATTCTCCGCACCATCGAGGAAAAAGTGGGGCCTAACATCGTGACGGAATTGCGTATCTCCGGTCCCAAGCCCCCCAGCTGGCGGTATGGGCCGCTGCACGTCAAGGGCCGCGGACCCCGCGATACCTACGGCTAAGCCCGAGAACTAAGCTAACTTGCCCTACGGCGCGAGCAATGTCTTACCATGTAGGTCCCTAGGCAGTGTAGAATAGAACGGTCTAAATGCTATTAAAATTCAAAGGAGTGCTAGTTACGTGGCTACCGCTGAACACGAATATGGCGCCTCATCAATCACCATCCTTGAGGGACTAGAGGCTGTTCGTAAGCGTCCCGGCATGTACATCGGTTCCACCAACGAGCGTGGCCTACACCACTTGGTGTGGGAGGTTGTGGATAACTCGGTGGATGAAGCAATGGCCGGCTACGCCGACAAAGTCGAGGTGACCATTCTTGCTGATGGCGGTATCGAAGTCATTGATAACGGCCGTGGCATTCCCGTGGAAATGCACCCCTCCGGTGCTCCCACCGTCCAAGTTGTTATGACCCAGCTGCACGCCGGCGGCAAATTCGACTCCGAATCCTATGCCGTGTCCGGTGGCCTCCATGGCGTGGGGATTTCCGTGGTGAACGCCCTCTCCACCCGGGTCGAAGCCGACATTAAACGTGACGGCAAACACTGGTACCAGAACTTTACCAATGCTATTCCTGAAGAACTAGTGGCAGGTGGGCCCGC
>CAJZGD010000172.1 GCA_915275065.1 uncultured Corynebacterium sp.
GTCGCCGTAGGGGACGCCGCGCCAGGTGCGGAGGGGTCCGGGGATGGTGAGCCGAAGGCCCCGGATGGTGCCGGCGATGGTGGTGACGATGAGGTCGTCGGCAGCTGGGTCGTCGACGACCTTGGTATCGAGGGGTGTGGGGTCGGGGGTTTCGACACCGGTGTCCGCCGCGAGTGTGGGTTCCGCGGGGTCGTTTGCCGAGGCGTCGGTGGGGTGAGGGCCGAGAGGGTACCGCATATTTCACTAGAGTAGGTGACATGGTGAATTACGTCGACCGGGATACAGTTTTGTGCATTTCTTTGGCCGCCCACCCATCGAATCATGGGGTGCGGTTTCATAATTGGCTTTATGACAAGTTGGGGTTGAATTATTTGTATAAGGCGGTGGCGCCGACGGATATTGCGCAGGCTGTGGCGGGTATTCGAGGTTTGGGTATTCGGGGGGCGGGGGTGTCGATGCCGTATAAGCAGGCGGTGATTCCGCTTATCGACGAGTTGCATCCCTCGGCGGCCCGGATCGAAGCGGTGAATACCATTGTCAATACGGATGGGCGATTGGTTGGGTACAACACAGACTATGTGGCGGTGGCGGACCTGTTGCGGGAGCACGAGGTGGATGCGGGCCTGCCGGCGGTGGTGCGGGGTTCGGGCGGCATGGCGAATGCGGTGGTGGCCGCCATTGCGGATCACGGCATGACCGGGACGGTGGTGGCGCGGAATGCGGCGACCGGCCAGTCGTTGGCTTCACGATATGGGTGGTCGTATTCGGATGCGGTGCCGGCCGGGGACCTGGGGTTGGTGGTGAATGTGACCCCGTTGGGTATGGCTGGGGCGGATGCGGATGTGCAGTCGTTTAGCGATGCGGAGATTCAGCGTGCCCGGGTGGTGTTTGATGTGGTGGCGTTTCCGGTGGAGACCCCGTTGATTCGGGCGGCTACTCGGCTGGGGGTGCCGGTGATTACTGGTGGGGAGATTATCAGTAGGCAGGCTGCGGCACAGTTTGAGCTCTATACCGGGGTGCTGCCGACGCCGGAGGATGTGGCCGCCGCGGAGGAGTACGCCTCGGCATAGAACCAGTGCGTATGGTGAGGTAAGAGGAATAAGGGGTGGGAATTTTACGCCCTGAGCGAATCGGCGTGCACCTGATGACCGCCACCGTTTAAAGTTGAGCACTACCAGTCATGTTATGGAAAGGTTAGGTGCGAAACCCAATGTTTAAATCCCGGTCGAAGTCGCAGGATTCCTCGGATGCGGTTGTGGTGACTGATTATGTTCATTCGGATCCGGAAGCGTTGATGCAGGAGTCCGGGTTGGTGGCCAAGTGGTTAGTAACCGGTTTGGATAAGGCAGCGAAGCTGCAGTACAAGACGATTGTGAAGTATGTGGATCGGCTGAAGGAGAAGAATCCGCAGGCCACCCCAGCCGAGATTCAGGCGAAGTTGGATAAGCATTTCCTGTTGACGATCACCGGCACTGGTGCGGGCGCGGGCGTAACAGCGGCGATTCCGGCGGTGGGGTTTGTGACGGGGGCTGCCGCGGTTGGGGTGGAGTCGTTGGCGTTTTTGGATGCGGCAACGTTTTATGCAGTTGCCTCCGCGTATTTGCGGGGGGTGGATATCACCAACCCGGAGCGTCGTAAATCGATTGTGTTGTTGTCGGTAGTGGGTTCGGAGGGTACACCGTTGGCGGCCGCCACGATGGGGACGGATTCGACGATTGCGCTGCTCACTAGGGCATCGACACCAAAGCTAAGCGATTTGAATAAGAAAATGTTCAACTTCGCCATGAAGCGCATCAGTAAATCCGTTCGACTTGCGTGGTTGGGGAAACTCATGCCGTTGGGGATCGGTGCCGTGCTAGGATCCGTTGCTAACCGTAAGATTGGCAATAATTTGATCGATCATGTGGCCGAAACCTTAGGGCCACTTCCCAAGAGTTTTTAATTTTTCAAACCTGTATGCATGTTTCTTCGACGCTGCGGCAGCTGTGGCGGACCGCACGAAAAACCCCCGTCACTGTCGCTTTGGCGTTGATATCCACGATGATGGTCACGCTGTGTGACATCGTCATTCCACTTATCACCGCCACCGCGATTGATAGCGCCACCGCTACCAACGGCGATCATGCCACCGGTGAGGTGTCGATCACTACCATTGTGGTGTTGCTGGTGGCGGCGGCGCTTGTGCGCTACCTGTTTCAGTTCGGTCGGCGCTATACGGCCGGCCGATTGTCAAACACTGTGCAGCACCAGTTGCGGGTGGATATATTGCGCAGCCTGCAGCGTCTCGACGGCCCGGGGCAGGATCGGTTACGGACCGGGCAGGTGGTGTCCCGGTCGATTTCTGACTTGAATTTGACGCAGGCCATGGTGGCCATGATGCCGCTGATCGTGGGCCATCTGCTCAAGATCGTCATCACGTTGGGGGTGATGTTGTGGATTTCCCCGCTGCTCACCCTGATTGCGGTGGTGTTGTTGCCCCTGTTAGCGTGGCTCACGATGATGTCCCGCCCCACCTTGTTTGCGGCAACGTGGGCCGCCCAGCAGGCCGTCGCAGACCTATCAACCCATGTGGAAGAGACCGTCAGCGGCATTCGGGTGGTGAAGGCATTCGTCCAAGAATCCCGGGAGGTGGCGACGCTGCGGAGCGCCGCCCGGGTGGTGTATGCGCAAATGATGCGGGCCGCCCGGTTGACCGCCCGCTACCGGCCGTTGGTGCAGCAAATACCGAACATATCCCTGGTGCTCAGCATTGGGGTGGGTGGTTTTCTGGTATTACATGGCGACATGAGCATTGGCGTGTTTGTGGCCACGAGTGTGTACATGGTGTCGCTCACCGCGGTGGTGTCCATGGTGGCGGGCATGCTGGTGCAGCTGCAGCTCGGTATGTCATCCGCCGCACGGGTGTTCGATCTCATCAATATCCAGCCCGACACTACCACCCCGCCGAATCCCGAACCAGTACTGGATGGACCGCTCGGCATTGCAGTGTTGGGGGTGGATTTCGCCACCAACGAGCAACGTGTGTTATCGCAGTGCACCATGGCGGTATCGCCCGGAGAAAACCTGGTCATTGTGGGTCCGGCCGCCGCCGGGAAAACCATGCTCGTGCAACTATTATGCGGTTTCTACCAGCCCGATTCCGGCAGTATTTCGCTTGTCGACGCCGCGGGCCGCCGCGCCGACTACCGCAGCCTGGATCTCGCCGAACTGCGGCAGGTAGTCGCATGCGTGTTCGATGAACCGTTTCTGTATTCCGCCACCATCCGCGACAACATTGATATGGGCCGCGGCCTCACGGATGATGACATCTGGGCAGCCGCCCGCCACGCCGCCATAGATCGCACAATCGCCGACCTTCCAGACGGCCTCAACACCACCGTCGGCGAAGGCGGCCTCACGCTTTCCGGCGGCCAACGCCAACGCATCGCCCTGGCTCGGGCCCTGGCCGGCAACCCGCGCATCCTCATTCTTGACGATGCCACCTCCGCCATCGACGCCAGCACCGAACGCACCATTTTCCGCAACCTCACCCACCACTTTGCCGACACCACCGTCATCGCCATCGCCCACCGACACTCCACCCTAGACATCGCCGACCGGGTAGGGCTCATGGAAGACGGCGCCCTCACCGCCACCGGTGACCTGGACACCATGCGCCAAAATCACCGATTCAGCCGCCTCATGGACCTGAACTTTCCCTCGGCAGCCCCTGCGGGCGACCCCGTCCCCTTCGACGATGGCCCCACAGAACCCGGCGTCGACAAGCTGTGGCCCACGGTCGCCACCACGGACGCCCGGCTCGCCATGTCGCGGACCGCCATGCGCACCGCCGCCACCATGGCCGGCGCTAACCCGGCCGCCGGCGGCCGGGGCTCCACGCGCGGCAGCATGACCTCAGCTACCATGCCCGCCACCAAAGAGCTCCTGGCCCGCGTCGACCGGCTACCGCCCGCCACCGCAACCCCCAAAACCATCACCCACTCCCCCACCACAAAGGTGACCGCCGGCTCACTGTTTTACTCCGTGCGATGGTTACTGCTCCTCGTCATCGGCCTTTTCACCGCAAGCGTGCTCACCGGGCTGATCATCCCATCCCTCATCCGCCACGCCATCGACCGCGGTGTTGCCCTGGGGGACGAAACCACCATGTGGCGCGTCACCCTGGTCGGCCTCGGCATTGTCCTCATCACCTGGGCGCTCACCGTCGCCACCACCATTTTCACCTCCCTCACCGGGGAACGCCTGCTCTACGACCTCCGCATCCGTTCGTACACACATTTGATGCGCCTGCCCATGCGCTATTTTGAGGCCACTAACACCGGCACCATCATGACCCGCATGACCACCGACATTGATGCCCTCAACGGTTTCCTGCAATCCGGGTTCACCTCCGCGGTCGTGGCTATTACCACCCTTGTCGGCATTCTCATATTGCTC
Organism: uncultured Corynebacterium sp.; assembly: GCA_915275065.1. GTDB lineage: Bacteria > Actinomycetota > Actinomycetes > Mycobacteriales > Mycobacteriaceae > Corynebacterium. Next base: position 4,438 of record CAJZGD010000172.1, read on the forward strand.
GCCGTCACCAGCATCCCGCTGTCGCTCATCGCCCTCGTTGGCGTACCCATTATCGCCGCGGGCACGGTGGTTTTTCGGCGCATCTCTACCCGGCTCTATTCCCGGGCCCGGGAGGAAATCAGCGAGGTCAACGCACTATTCCACGAAGCCATCGCCGGGCTGCGTACCACCCAAATGCATGGGATGGCGGACAACAACCTGCACCGCTTCACCCAATTTGCCGCCCGCTACCGGGCCACCCGCATCCACACGCAAACCGCGGTGGCCATCTACTTCCCGGGCATTAACGCGGTGAGCGAACTGATTTCCGCGGCGGTCCTCGCCGTGGGTGTGAGTTTGGTGGCCCAGGGGCACCTCCCCACCGGCGTGCTGGTGGCGTTCCTGCTATACCTGGATCGGCTCTACACCCCCATCCAACATTTGAGTCAGGTGTTCGATTCCTATGGGCAGGCGCAGGTGGGGTTCCGCCGGATTTCCGCCCTCCTCGCCGAGCCCACCGAACACACCAAACCTGCCAAGCCCAGCCCCGAGAACCCCGAGAACGCAGTCGGCACAGCTATTGATGCCCGCGGGCCCATTCGGTTCGACCGTGTCGGATTCTCCTACCCCGGCGCCGCCCAGCAAGCCCTGCGCACCGTGACATTCGATATCGCGCCGGGCAGCACGGTGGCGGTCGTTGGCCCCACCGGCGCGGGCAAATCCACCATCGTCAAATTAATTGAACGATTCTATGAACCAACCGAGGGGGCCATCCGCGCAAACACTACAAACATCAAAGATTTACCTATAAATGGGTGGCGTTCCGCCGTGGGTTTCGTCCCCCAGGAAGCCCATCTGTTTACCGGAACCATCGCCGAGAACATTGCCTACGGCCACCCCACGGCCAGCCGGGAAGAGATCACCGATGCCGCCCGCCGAGTGGGGGCACTGCACGCCATTGCCGCAATCCCCGGTGGTTTCAACGCCCGAATCGGCGAGCGGGGCCGGGGTCTTTCCTCAGGGCAACGGCAGCTTGTGGCCCTGGCCCGGGCGGAGATGATTCACCCCCAATTGCTGCTTTTAGATGAAGCAACCGCAACCCTAGATCCAGCCACGGAAAAAACCATTGTTGCGGCAAGCAACCGAGTGACCCAAGCCCGAACCGCCGTGGTGGTAGCACATCGACTTGCCACGGCAAGGCGGG
>CAJZGD010000173.1 GCA_915275065.1 uncultured Corynebacterium sp.
GGGGGCGGGCCGCCCGAGGGCGGGGGCCGGGCCAAATGGGGTGGGGGCTTGAGGCTTTAGGCGTCGAAAAGCGAGAAATTCAGGGTATATTAATCAAAATCACATTAACGCAAACAGTGATCTGCACCCCACAGTTACCACTAATGAAGCAGGGAAAAATGCAGGTCAGCAAGAAATAACCAGCGGAGACAAAATCATATTATCGCCTCAATACTATATATGAATTTTCGTAGTTGCGGTTTGTCAATTTTAAGGGTTTAGTAGGGGATGAATCACCGCCAACAAACCACAGCAGAATAAGTGAGGAGTAAACGTTGAACAGCGTTTTTAATGCCCACCGCGATCCTTTCGGATTCCTATCCGACTTGTTCAAGAAGGACCAGAAGGGCAACAGCAGCGAAGCAACCGTATCCGGCCAGCAAGCCAGCATCGCAGTGTCCATCGCATCCACCCAATCCATCATCTAAACGCGGCACACAAGCCTCAAACCTTGTGAAACCCCCAGCACCATCACAGTGTGGGGGTTTTATTGTGGCGGGTTTCGTACCCTAGTATTAAACATATGGCTGATTTAGAGATCCCCACCGAGCTGCTGGAATCGCCGTCGTTTCAGTTAGAGCGACTGCGGCGGCGCACCCGGGACGCGGTGGAGTCCCAAATTTCGGCAAAACACGTATCCTTGCGGGAATATTGGGTTTTGAGCTGCCTCATGTCCACGGACGCCACCAGCCAATCCGCGTTGTGCGAGGTGCTGGCATATGATGCGTCCGACATGGTGCGGCTCGTGGATGCCCTGGAGAAAAAGGGCTGGGTGAAGCGGGAGCGGGATTCCAAGGATCGCCGGCGCCAGATTGTGCGTGCCACAAAGCGTGGGCGGCGGCAGCAGGCTGAGCTCAGTAAATTAGTAAATCAGGCCGAGGATTCCGCCCTATACGAGTCCACATCGAAGCAGCTCAAGCATTTGCGCAAACTCGCCCACGCAATCATTGCCGCCGAAGCAGACTAGCAGCTTCACGCTTGACGACGCCCACCCAGGATCACCCAACCTCAATCACCGATCTGGTCGCGCCCCCGCATCACAATCAGAGGATCCGGCTCCCCCACCAAATCGTGGTCCTTATTCGTATATTCGAATTTACTCAAAATAAACCGCATGGCATTGAGCCGGGCGCGTTTCTTATCGTTGGAGCGGATCGTAATCCAGGGAGACTCATCCGTATCCGTATAGCGGAACTGCTCCTCTTTGGCGCGGGTGTAATCGTCCCACTTGTCTAACGACGCCAAATCCATGGGGGACAGCTTCCACTGTCGCACCGGATCCACCTGGCGAATCGCAAACCGGGTGCGCTGCTCCTTCTGCGATACCGAGAACCAGAATTTTGTGAGGGAAATCCCCGAACCCAGAATCATGTTCTCCAACATGGGAACCTCACGCAGAAACTCGGCATGCTGGGATTCGGTGCAGAACCCCATCACCCGCTCCACCCCGGAACGGTTGTACCAGGAGCGGTCGAAAAACACTATCTCGCCGGCACAGGGAAAATGCTGGATATAGCGCTGGAAATACCAGGAGGTGGATTCCCTGGGGGAGGGTTTTTCCAGGGCCACGGTACGCGCCCCCCGGGGGTTGAGATGCTCATTGAAGCGTTTAATGGTGCCGCCTTTACCGGCCGCATCCCGCCCTTCGAAGAGGATTATATGGCGCTGACCAGTGTCTTTAGTCCAATTCTGCCATTTCAGTAACTCGATTTGCAGGGCACGTTTCGTGTGCTCGTATTCGTTCCTGGTCAGGCGGTTTTGGTAGGGATAATTCTCCCTCCAGGTATCAATGGGGGTACCATCCGGGGCGAGGAGCACTGGATCGTCTTCGTCGGTGTCGTCGACGATGTACCCCTCGGTTGCGGCAAGGTCAATGACGGGAAGATCGGTATCAGAGTCAGCCATAAATTGATAGTACCCCGATTTGGGATGTTTTAACGGCTAATTGTCACAGCATCAAACACTGGAACCAACGCTTCCGGGTGTGGGTGGTATTCGAATGGTTCGGGGCTGCTGCCAGCGGAAGCCTGGTTCCACACCATGGGGTTGACCCGCATGAAATCGAAATCGTATGGCGACCCGGCGGCCACCGCACACATGAAGGTCTTCGCCGCCCTGCCATTGCCTTCCCGAAATGGGTGGGCCTGATTGAGGTAGGCGAAAAGCTCCGCAGACTTTTCGACGAACTGAAGACCAGACAGCTGATACCAGGGAGTTCCTACCGCAATCCGGTGTACGTCATCAAGGTAGCGTTCCACTTCCCCGTTTTGGCAATCAGCAAAGGCCACTCCCCCGGGTTTGCTCATATTCACCGTTCGGAACCTGCCGGCCCACGGGTAAACGTCGCCAAAAAGATAGTAGTGAATGGTCTGGAGGTGGGCAGCATCGAATGTGGGATCAATGGTGGCGAGCCCCAAGTCGAGTTCGATACTACGGGCACACACCGCCAGGAACTCCTTGTGTTGGAGTAGCCGCGGGTTGGTTTCATTGTAGTAGTTAATGAAAACGGGCAAGCCCAGATCACCCAGCTGGAAGTAGGAATCCCAGGTGTCAAAGACATATTCCGTTTCCGGCCCGTCTATAGGTGCGGGCAGGGGCAATTCCCCCTCGTTACGGATATAACGCACCAAAAGCTCTACATCCATGAGGTTAGGGTCCCAGCCTTCATGCCAGGCAGCCGCAATAGCTCTGCGTATAGCAAAATACTGGGGTGGCGTGAGTAGCTTCATCAACTCGGGCCACTCTGTTTCGAGATCAAAATCCAAGCTGTTCATCCTAGCCCAGCTTAGCCGAAAGATGAGAACAACCCGTCCGCAGCTCCCAACATGCGCAGACGGGTTTTATTCACTATTTGCGTTTTACTTCGCCAGGGAAGCCAGGTCGCCTGCCCAACCAGCGAGCTTAGCGAGCGGCAACAGCAGGTCCTTGATGAAGGTGCCGATGATGCCATCGTTAGAAAGGGAAACCCAGGTACCGAGGGGCGAAGCTAGAGAGCCTTCATGTTCCATTGTTCAATTCTCCTTTTTATATAAAGATCAGTTTTCCGAAAATCTTACTTGCTGCTGCCCAGCATGCTGCTGGTCTCGCCGAGCTCAGAGCTACCGCGGCCACCACCAACAAAGCTGTCGAGGTTGTTGAGGAACTTGGGTAGCTCGGTGAAGATACCACCAACAGCCTCAGCGAACTTCTTGAAGTTGCCGAGCTGCTCAGCAATTTGTCCGTAATCCATAAAAATACTCTCCTCCAACGGGGCCAACAATAAAATTCTGTGGCCAAAATCTTTCCAGTTTGTGGACACCGCTTCGGATGTCTTGATTTTCATTCTGCCCATAGAATTCCAGATCGTCAAGTTTTCTTTAATCAAGTCGTAATATTATTTTTCGACCACACATTCCCATGCAGATCTTCTATAACCTCATTTGAACTGCGATAATAATGTTCACTAAAAGCAGAAATAGCAAAATGTATACGCGGGTGCATCCCGGAAAGATTAACGTACAATGAGCGACCGATTTCGTGGAAATTCAGGGATAAAATTTCGTTAATCTCCCCCATTTAGGGGTAGATAACCGCGGGAAAGCCGCGCTCCCCAATTAGTGAAGACACAAACCTGAAGCCCTACATTCCCCCCAGCCACATGGGTTTGTGACCTTATGCATAAATCCCCCCACACCCCACCCATTTGGGGAGGGATGTGGAGGGATTTCCGACGTAAGGGCGTCGTAAAGCTTAGAAGCCCATGCCGCCCATCTCGTCAGCGCCAGGCACTGTGGGGGCTGCCGGCGGCTCAGGCTTGTCGGCAACCACGGCCTCGGTGGTCAGGAACAGCGCGGCGATCGAGGCGGCGTTCTGGAGGGCAGAACGGGTCACCTTCACCGGGTCATTGATGCCTGCGGCCATCAGGTCTACGTACTCGCCGGTGGCGGCGTTCAGGCCCTCGCCAGCGGGCAGGTGGGATACCTTGTCGGCAACCACGCCCGGCTCAAAGCCAGCATTGAAAGCAATCTGCTTCAGCGGGGCAGACAGTGCCTCACGGACGATCTTCACGCCCGTGGCCTCGTCACCATCCAGGTCCAGGTCGTTCTCCAGCACGTGGGCGGCCTGCAGCAGGGAAACCCCGCCGCCGGCAACAATGCCTTCTTCCACAGCGGCCTTAGCGTTACGGACGGCGTCCTCAATGCGGTGCTTGCGTTCCTTCAGCTCCACCTCGGTGGCTGCGCCAACCTTGATCACGGCCACGCCGCCGGCCAGCTTAGCCAGGCGCTCGTGCAGCTTCTCGCGGTCGTATTCGGAATCGGAGTTCTCGATCTCGGCGCGGATTTGGTTCACCCGACCCTGGATCTGGTCTTGGGAGCCGGCACCTTCCACAATGGTGGTGTCGTCCTTGGTCACCACAACCTTGCGGGCACGGCCCAGCAGCGGCAGGTCGGCGGTCTCCAGGGACAGGCCCACCTCTTCGGAAATGACCTGGCCACCGGTCAGAATGGCCATGTCCTGCAGCTGTGCCTTGCGGCGGTCGCCGAAACCAGGAGCCTTCACGGCAACAGACTTGAAGGTGCCGCGAATCTTATTCACGACCAGGGTGGACAGGGCCTCGCCCTCCACGTCTTCGGCGATAATCAGCAGCGGCTTGCCGGTCTGCATGACCTTCTCCAGCAGCGGCAGCAGGTCCTTAATATTAGAGACCTTGGCGGAAACCAGAAGAATGTACGGATCCTCCAGCACGGCCTCCAGGCGCTCCATGTCGGTGGCGAAGTAACCGGAGATATAGCCCTTGTCGAAGCGCATACCCTCGGTGACCTCTAGTTCCACGCCAAAGGTGTTGGATTCTTCCACCGTGATGACGGATTCCTTGTTCAGCTTGCCCCCGCCCACGGCATACATTGCCTTGGCGATCTGGGCGCCGATGGCCGGATCGGCTGCGGAAATGCCGGCGGTGGCAGCGATCTGTTCTTCGGTTTCTACTTCCTTGGCGCTATCGAGCAACTGCTTGGTCACCGCATCCACGGCCTTTTCGATGCCGCGCTTGATGCCCATGGGGTTGGAGCCGGCAGCCACGTTACGCAGGCCTTCCCGCACAAGCGCCTGGGCCAGAACGGTAGCGGTGGTGGTGCCGTCGCCTGCCACGTCGTCGGTCTTCTTGGCTACTTCCTTGACCAGCTCGGCGCCGATCTTCTCATAGGGGTCTTCAAGTTCAATTTCTCGGGCAATGGACACACCATCGTTGGTGATGGTGGGGGCGCCCCAGCTCTTTTCCAGAACCACATTGCGACCCTTGGGGCCGAGGGTGACCTTAACTGCGTCTGCCAGTGTGTTGAGGCCGCGTTCCAGGCCCCGGCGGGCTTCCTCGTCGAAGGCAATGATCTTTGCCATGGGTGACTCCTTAATATATGTTCTGTCCGATTGTTAGTTAGCACTGTCCTTGTTCAAGTGCTAAATCCGTTTTAGCAGTCGCTAGCCCCGAGTGCAAGGAAATACGCTTAGGGCGAACTTTCCATTGCGTTTTGTGCTACTTCCGCTTGTCGACGCCCACCTCCCGGCACCAGCCTCCCCGCCCCGCGCGC
>CAJZGD010000174.1 GCA_915275065.1 uncultured Corynebacterium sp.
CCGAGGCCGGAGCCGCCGGTTTTGCGGTGACTTCGAAGTTGGGGCTGTAGCTGGTGTAGTCGTCTGTGGAGGTGAAGTGGAGACGGTGGGTACCGGTGGGGAAATCGCATGGGATGTCGATCGTTCCCGACGCTGAGCCGGAATCGTCGATGGGCTGCTTGCCTGCCTCTTGGTCTTCATCAAGCGCAATATTGAGGGTTTGACCTTTAGGGAAACCGTGCGCTTCGAAGTCAAGCGTGCTGCACTGTTCCACAGATGTGCTGGAGATCCAGGACGACGTGTTGGGTGTGTCTGGCTTGGGGTTGGCGGGCGTGGCCCAGGCCGTTGGTGCAGCGGTTATAGCCCAGAACAGGGCTATGGCACCAACTGCTGCGGCGTTATGCGTACGGGAGGTCATACTTTTCCTTGTGGTTTCGGTCAGCTGCGTCGGGGGCGTCGGAACGCATAGATCATGCTGGCCGTGAGAAGCGGAATGAGCATGGATGCGCCGATCATCCACCAGTCGGCGGCGCTCATGACCCCGGCCTGCGCCGCGACTACCTTGTCGTCATTTTCGCCTTCGAAGGCGGCGTTTTTGATTTCGCCGAGTTTCATGTCAACCCAGCCGACGAGTTGGTCTTTTTCGTCCACCGCAGCGACGGTGTATTCACCATCGGGCAGGTCTTTGGTGTCGAGTTTGACGGAGCCGGTGGAGTCGAGTTGCGCCCAGGCGATGCCGACTGGTTTTTGGGTAGTGTCGGCGGAGTAAATGTACAGGTAGGCCCAGTCACCGGATTTCAGCCGCGGGATTTTCATGGTGAGGGTCTCGTTTTTGAGGGTCCCGGTCACACCGTGGGCGTTCTTTTGGGTGAGCTGGTCGCGGGTTTTCACCGGTGGTTTGGGGGTGTGTTTCGGCTGCGGCTTCGAGCTTGCCGACGCAGAGTTGCTGGTGGTTGCTTTAGCAGAGCCGGCAGCGCCTGCGGCACGGGCCCCAGCAGCGGCGCGTCCGTTAGTGCTGGGATTGACGACGCGGGCTCCGGTGGCGGAGCTGGCGCCATTGGTGCCGGTGGTGGCCCGGGTGGCCCCGGTTCCACCGGTGGAGCGGGTTGCGCCAGTTCCACTGTTAGAGCGACTGGCGCCACCGGTTGTTGTGCCGGAGGTTCGAGTGCCGCCCACGCTGGTTCCCCGACCAGGGGTGCCACCAAGCAGGCTGCTGAGGCTTCCTAGGCCGCTCAGAGCATTGGTTGATGTGCCTTTTTGGGTGGTGGTTTTCGTTTTCGTCCCTCCAGCGGTACCACCGGTGGCCTTACCAGCCGTGCCGTTACCACTGGTACCGGTGCCGGGTTTGGTGCCGTTGGTGGTTCCGCCCTGACTGCCGGCCCGGGGGGTGGTGGTGGGTGTGGCGGTCTTTGTCGAATTATTCAATCCGCCGGGCAATCCAGGGATATTGTTGTTGCCGGGCAATCCAGGGATATTGTTGTTGCCAGGCAGTCCGGGAATGTTGCTGCCACCGGATGAGCTCAGGGCGGCTAATGCTGCGGCCCCCAGGAGATTTTCAAATGCTTTGTCAACGTTCTTGATTTCTTTCAAGAGGTAGTTGATGTCTTTGATGGTGTCGCTGGAGCTGGACTCCTGCTGTTTCTTGGTCTCCTTGGGGGTTTGCGTTGATGTGGTTGCCTTCTGCGAGGTTCCCGAATTGTTGGGGGTCGACGAAGGAGGAGGTGTTAAAGAAGGAGTCGACGAAGGCCCCGGAGTGGCACTGGGTGTTGTTGGTGGAGTGGTGCTGCTCGTGGAAGGCGGTGTTTCGGGCGCAGTTGTCTTGCCCGAGTCGGTGGGCTCAGCCGATCCGCCAGGGGCTTGTGGTGGGGTCACAGCATTGGCGGCGGCAGAACCCAAGTCCTGAACCCCAGCCTTTGCCGATTCAGCGGCTCCCTTGACTGCAGTCTCGCCTTCGGCGGCTTTCTCGGTAAGTTCGGCAACCTTCTCCTGAGCCTGCTTTTGGGCCGGAGCGGCAGCCGCAGCCATGGCCTGTGGTGCTGCTAGCGCGGACGCCCCCTGCCTTTCCACGTATTCTGTGCCACCAATGACCAGGGATTCGGTGGTCTTGTTCCGCTTGATGTCATTAGCCGCAGCACCTGTTTCGAACGCAAGTTTGAGACCTTGGCCGGGGTTCAGGTTCTTGGGAAGCTCCCGTTCTTCTTCAAAAGTGCCGTCGTCCTTGGCCGTGATCTTCCAGTAAATTTCTGGATCAGGGGTCTGGCCGTCGGCGGGTGATTGTTGGGTTGCGGGGTTTTCCTGCTTGAAGATGGTCTCGGCGCCGGTCTGGGCATTGTAGCCCTTGAGCCTGACCAGAATGGTTGAGCCTTTACCGTCCTTGGTCTTCCAGTTTTCGCCCTTCAACCGAACCTTGCCGTTGGTGAGATCAGTAATCTTCTTTGTGATGGTCACTTTGGCCTTGTCGGGAACGCCGTCGCCCTCCACCTCAACTTCGAAAGTTTCTTCGGACGCTTTAACCGAGTCACCAAGCGCCTGCATTCCCTGTGTAACCTTATCAACGGCATCTTGGGCGCCTTTGACCACCTCGGCAGGTATTTGGTTTTCTACGTTGGGCGATGCCGGCATCGTCACAGAAGGCACGGCAGCCGTGCCAGGGGGCTTCGTTTCATTACCCCCATTTGCCGGTGGTGGGGCGGCAGGGAGTCCCGGCATCGCCGGTACCTGCGGCTGGTTCCCGGCCAGCCCTTGAACAAGATTGTTAGCGTCTTTGAAGGGGTCCTGTGCAAACGCCGTCACTGGGGAAACACTGGAAGTCAGTAGCGAAGCAGTAATAACCGCGGCGGTCCGACGTGATCGACGCGATGGGTGATGAGGCTTTGATGAGGAGACCATAATGCAATCCTAAATATTGTGGGGATGTTATTATACTAGAAGTTCAACGATTTGGTCGACAATTGTATTCATCAGGAGCACACCACCGGCCGAAGTCCATAGTGAACCGTCTACCGGAATGATGTGGTCCTCCTGGTAGGCGCGCAGCCCAGTAAAACCCGGCACTCTGGCGGCTTCTACGACCGCTTTCTTAGCTCTTTCAACATCAACTGTACCAGCGCTTCCCCCGTTTCCCATCTCGTCGGCACCCCCCAAGGTGCCCAGAAAAATATAGTCAGCATCGATATCAGCAAGGTTTTCTCTAGGCACGGGTTCGGAGTGCCCTTCACCGTCCCGGTCCTGATTTGGGGGCCGATCCAGCCCTAAATCGGTGAGGGCGCGACCTGCGGGAAGCTCCTTCAGTATCAAGGAGGCGTTATCGCCTTGCCATCGAATAATGCTGAAGGTTTTGTTGCGGTATTTTTCCAGTTTCCGCTGGGCGGACTTGATTTTGTCATTATAGTCAGACACGAGATCGTCGGCTTCATCCGTCATATTGAGGGCGTCCGCGGTGATCCGAAGGTTATCCCGCCAATCACCCCCGGCGTAACCGGTGTATGCGAGGGGCGCGATGGCGGTGAGCGATTCGAGTATTTGTTGGTCGGTGCCGATGCTGGTGCCGTCGATAAGAATAAGGTCTGGTTTGGCTTCTTTTAACGCCCCATAGCTGGGCTGCGCCACATTGCCGAGTATGGGCACACCGTGTCCTTTATCTTCTAGATAGCTAGGAATGGTTGATTGCCCGCGGCCGGCAGTACCCCCGATCAGCGTTGCCCCCAGCGCGAGGGCATTGTCGAGGGTGGGTTCGGACATGGCGGCGACCCGTTCCGGTCCGGCGGGCACCACAATGTTGTCGCCGAAAGCGTTTTTTATGATGCGGGTACCGCTTTGACGTATCTTGCACGACGATAGCGCCAACCCCGCCGCGGTGAGACCTGCGAGGCTGAGGAAGGCACGGCGGCCGAGCTGTTTGTTATACATGTTTGTTCCTACACTATGATTGGCGCTTTTCGACGCTTGATGCGGCGTCGAAAAGCGCACTCTTGTACATGTTTTTTATACAACAACTCGGCCGTAACGGCTACGCTGCTCGGAAGCCTCTTTCAGTAGCGATTTTGTCACTACCTCCGTCACCTGGTCTTCCGGGCTCACACTACGCCATGAAGCTTGACGACGCTCCTTCGGTGCTGTTTGTGGTAACCGCACGGTTTCACCTTCTTTAGTGTTCCTTTATTTTACTAAGGCATAGTCATATTTTTATGAAGCAAAATTGAAAGCAGCCTTAGCGCACATAGAAACGTAGCAACGTGAAGAATCACGTTGCTACGGTGTGCGCCACAATGAGTTGTTATTTAAAACTTGAACCATCCCTGTGGGATCAGGCCTTGCTGCGTGAGGATGCCAACCACACCGGCGATGAGGGCCGGGATACCGATGGCTGCGGCGATGGCGAGCAGGACATCCTCGGGGTCATCCCTTAGTTCGTCAATGAGTTTGTTGGAGCTGGACTCACCAGGCTGAGCCGGATTGAATGGGTTAGGCGTAGGGTTGTTGCCTGGATTGGGCGTGGCTGGTGTTCCTTCTTGCTGGAAGGTATAGCTACATGAGTCACCCTCACGACCAGTTTCATTCACCCAGAATTCAACGCTGCGACTCAGCCACGCGCCACTATTCTCATCAACAGCCCAAAGGGTCAGAATGTTCTTGCCCTTGGACAGGCCACCCTGACCAATCCAGGAGGGGAGTACCGCCCGGACCTGGAAGCGACTTCCCTCGACGTTCCCAAAATCATCCGTTTCGTCAATCCGCAGCACCCGGCCGAATGCATCGACATCATCGCCACGTTCCTGATTGGGCCAGACAACGCCAGTGCGGGCGTCCCCATTCAAGGTCAAGAAGGGATCCGTCATGGAATAAAAATTATCGGCAGAAACATGAAGAATATCCCCTGGCCGATACGTCTTCCGGTCCAGACGGAAGTTGGAATTTTCGAGGCCTCGATCCTGCGGGCCAACAAAGCTAGCATTGCATTCTTTGATTTCCTGGGCACCGGCAGCCACAGGCATTGCGGTCAAACCGCCAGCAACGAGGGCCAATGAGGTGAAGCCGGCAAGTGCCCGTTGGGTTGCCTTTTTGGCAAATACGCTCTTGTGCATGAGCAGTCCTCTCATAGAGAGGTAAATAGCGGGGGTAATGCTATTTACCGTTACAGAATGGATAAAACTGAAGAAAAGCACAGAAGAGCCGATAGTATATGACAAAGAATCACATACACTCAGCGCTACACTCGCTTGTACTCATGAGCATGACAGACTTGTCGACAAAGCGCAACCAGGAATCCCAGTTCAGATCTGATAAAATCCCACATAGCAAATGTGCGCTCAACGTGGGAAAACAATCTTTTGGACGTCAATCTTTCGGACATTCAACACGCTAGAACATAAGAATTAGCTATACATAAATCCAGTCACAGAAGGTAGAAATATCCTTAAAATTCTCCTGTCAATTCACGAAAAACTTTTTCGGAAATTACCCCTAGAATCCTGTCAAACAAAAATAACAAACCCATAGCCTTTTTGCTACTACCCCCGATTGCCCCTATTTTTAGGGGCACTGCCTCATAGCAAAACA
>CAJZGD010000175.1 GCA_915275065.1 uncultured Corynebacterium sp.
CCGCCGCGCCTGCGCCCCCAACTCCCACCGGCGCAGCGGACAATACACCAAATTATCAATAGCTTGAGCCAGGGCGCTGGCATTAGAGCCCGGAACCAGCACCCCGGCATCCCCCACCGCTTGCGGAATCTGCCCAATATTTGAAGCCACAATCGGCAGACCCGCGGCCAAATACTCATAAACCTGCAATGGGGAAAAATAATGATGCGCCGACACCGTCTCCGGGTACGGCGCAACCCCAATCGCCGAACCCCGCAACTGTCCCGGAATCTCCGAAGGGCTCACCGCACCCCGAAAATCCGCATCCACACGCAACTTCTGCGCTAAGTCCATCAACGGCACCCGCTGCGGGCCATCCCCCACAATCCGCAGCTGCCACTGCTCCTGGGCCACCGCGGCCGCCCAAATCGCATACTCCACCCCGTGCCACGGCTTCAACGACCCCACAAACGTCACCACGGCCTGCCCCTCATCCTCTGGCTGCGGAAAAATCCGGGAAGTATTCACCCCGTTCGGCACCGTATACGCCCGAGCCCCCGGCACCTGACGCAGCACCCATTCCCGCAGCGGATCCGACACGCACACCGTGGCCACCGCCGCCGTCACCTGCTTGATCAAGGCGTTCTCCGCGGCCTTATAATCCACCACGTCCCGGTGTGCCCGCTGCAGATCCAACAGCGGCGAATTCACCTCCAACACCCCAGGCTGATTCACCTCCGCAAGCACCGTGCTGAACAGCGAATACCGCTCGTAAACCAGGTCAAACCCCCGCCGGATGATCTCCATCCCAAAATCGTGGGCGATCTCCCGCTGCGCCTGCTCCCGCTTCACCGCCGCCGCATGATTGATAGTGGTTTCAATCAGCTCGATGTCGGCGAGCTCGGCGAGCCGGTGGCGCAGGTTGCCGCGCCGGGTAGTAAAAATGGTAACCTCATGCCCCTGAGCTGCAAATTCGCGCACAATTTCCTGGATGTGGACGCTGGCACCATGCGGACCAAAGACCGACACCCCGGGGTCGACACTAACGTAGGCGATACGCATTGGTCATAAACCCCCGCCGTTCATAGGAAAAACCATTTTATTAATGCGGCGTGCCGGCGGAACTAGGCTAGGGCCCGCGAGGGAGTCCGTAAAACCGGCAGCACTCATAATGATCGTTATTCCTCAAAAACTATTGTGTAACAGGTCGGTAAATATTTTTCACCGAGATTAATTTGAAGGTTAATCGGTGAGGTTATCCACTCTCCACGCTAGTAACTAGGGGAAATAAAGTACAGGATCATGAAAGAATTAAAATATACCGAAATGATCACTATGAATGTTTATTTGTTCGTTATCCTTGGTCACGGCGAATTAGCAAATCTGCAACACGCTTGGAGTATGAGGGTTTATTAATGTAGCAAAAGGGCTTTTCATGTGAAAATAGCCACGGAATGGACCGTGGCAGTGGTGTGGATAGGTCAGACTATTTATCTGTATCAACAATCGCAGCGGCGGTGGGCGGCAGGTGCAGCCCGGCCTCGGTGAGTTCGGCCCCGCCGATCCCTGCGACCATGGTGCCATTGGCATCCGGGTAGTCGAGCGGCTGTGCGCTGGGGTTGATGATAATGGTGAGGTGGGAGCGTCGATAAGCAAGCAGGCGGGGGTGCGGCGTGGGCAGGAACTCCAGCGGTGCGCTGGCTTGCAATGCGGGCGTGGCGCGCCGAATCGCAATAAGCTGCCTGGTCAGCGCCAATAATTGCGGCTGCTTATCGACGCTCGGACCGCCGGAAACCGGCAAATACAGGGACTCCGGCGCGGCGGTGGAAAACCCATAGTTGGGCTGGGTGCTATCCCACTGCATGGGCGTGCGCGACCCTGTGCGTGCATACCCGCCCTCCTTCGTGGGAATCTTGACGTACTCCATGCCGATTTCGTCACCATAATAAATGGTGGGCACGCCGGGCATGGTGAGTAGGAAGAAGAAAAACGCCATCCGTTCGGCCTCGGTGAGGCGCGGGGCCAGGCGTGGGGTGTCGTGATTCCCACTGATAATGTTAAACAATCCATGCCGATACAACGGTTCGTATTGCACAATGAAATCGGTGGCCGGGGTGTCGGAATGCTGGGCAAAAAAGCTTCGATCATGCGTGCGATCCAACGGATCCGGGGAATCCCTGGTGAGCAGGTGATACCCGTTGTCACTCCAATCCAAATAGAAATCCATATCAAACCCCGCCTCGTGCGCCAGTTCGGGTTTGCCCCACTCCGACACCAGGATCGCATCCGGATACATTGCGCGCACCCGGCCGATCATATCTTGCCACACGGCAATGGTCGCCTGCTTGTCCTCCGTGTCGAACTTCACGAGCGAATCCGCCATATCCACCCGGAACCCGTCGCATCCCAGTTCGAGCCAATGCTTCATGACCTCCACCATGGCCTGCCTGGTGGCCATGGGTCCCGGTGCGTCCGGCGATTGCTGCCATGGGCGATTCAGCTGGTGAAAGCCATAATTTAGGGCCGGCTGCGACTTGAAGAAGTTCAAAATATAGGTGCCATTCCGATCATATTCGCCCCCAATGAATGGCAAACCCGCCCCATTATCGAAGGCGTGTTCGGTCCAAATGTAGCGGTCGGAGAATTCGTTCGGTTCCGGCTGTGCGCTCTGCTGAAACCAGGCGTGCTCCTCACTGGTGTGGCCCGGCACCAGGTCGAGCAGCACTTTCAGACCGCGGCGGTGCGCCTGCTCCACGAGAGTCACGAGGTCTTCCGTGGTGCCGTACCGGGGCGCAATCCGGTAGTAGTTGCGCACGTCGTAGCCGGCATCCTTGAAGGGGGAATCAAAGATCGGATTGAGCCAGATCATGGTGATTCCCAGGTCAGCGAGGTAATCCAGCTTGCTGGTGATGCCGGCCAGGTCCCCGATGCCGTCCCCATTGGAATCGGCAAAGCTCTGGGGATAAATCTGGTACAGGACCTCGGACTCCAGGTCCAGGCCGGGGTTTGATGGTGGGGGAGTGTTGCTCATGCCCCCAGGGTAATGCACCCGACCCTGCCCAGGGCCGCCCCAGGGTTGCCGGGGCTGCACTTCTTCTAAGCTGGGGACCTGGTGGAGTGGCCATGTGGCTCCAGCGCAAACAAGCCGCCCGTAGCCGGGTCCCCAGCTTATCGGTTCTGCTGTCTGTTCCCCGTTCCCGGGCCCTGTCTAGGCGTGCGTGGTGCCGCATGACTGCTAAGCCGGGGACCTTCCTGGGCGTGCCTGTTTTCCCTGGTGGTTTGTCGGGTGGTGATTGAGGTCCCTAGCTTATCGGTTTTGCTGCAGCTAGCTTTACGACGCCTCCAAGGGCCGGAATCCCTGTTCAGGGGCACGCAGCGAGGTCCTCCTGCTGGGCTGCACTTCCGCTAAGCTTGGGACCTTGCGGGGGTGTGGTGTTTTCCCTGGTGGAATGCTGCCTCGGCGGGGGAGAAAGCCGGGTTCCCAGCTTATTGGATTTGCTACCGAGGGCCTACCAGGGGTCTACCGGGGGCTTGCCGGGGATTTGGCTAGAGAGGTCCTGACGGAGACGGCATAATCATGGAAAATCGCACCTGCTACCAGCTGGAAATGGGTGGTAGCAGATGCGATTTGGGTATGTGGGCATGGTGACCCAGGGGAAGGCTGCCCGATCCTCCCGTTATTGTTGGTGGGACCAGTAGGGGATGGTGGTCGTCAGGTCGTAGGTGGTGTGTCTGGTTGGCGGGGCAGCCGGCCGGAGTTGGAGAACCCGGGCAATGGTGGGAATGAGGCATGTGGCTATCTCGGCCGGGGCGAAGCGGAGAATATGGTAGCCGTGGCGGGAAATGTGGATGTCACGATGGATTTGGTTCTGGAAAACATCGAGCCGATGCTGGGGAGCGCCAATGTATTTGCTGCGCCCATCGATTTCGACAACCAGCCAATTGTCGAGGAGGAGATCCACACGTTTGAACGACCACCTACCAACGATGGCGCGGTGGGGGACTGGGATGACGGCCTGTGGGGTGACCAATGTTGTGGGAAATTGGGTGATGATGGCGTAGCGGGCCCGGGTTTCCTGCACGGATTCAACGCCGTAGCAGGCAAGGTTGAGAATGCGCTGGAGTTTGACCGTGTTCCATTGCCCACGGTGGGCGGTGAGGTAGTCCTGAAATTCCTGCTTGGTGTGGCCCCGGTTGAGGGCGGATTCGAGGTAGGCCAATGCTTCCAATTCACCATGTCGGGCATAGATGTCGGTGAAGGTGCGGGGGACGGTGGTGACCCGGTGGCCTGCGATATTGGTGATGTCTTCCGGCGGGAGGTAGGCGTCACGGTAGTAAAAAATGAGAGGCCATTGGGTGCGGGAAGGGGGTCTATGGTGGTGGGGCAGGGTCAGCTCGACGTGGGTGTCGTGATCCTGGTTGAGTGTGGGAATGCCCTGGATGAGGGCCGCCGCCAGGCCGCTGATGACGGCGGTTCGGCAGGAAATGGCGGCCGCTTGAATGTGAATGACAAGCTGCTGTTCGGGGGTCGCATTGGTGTAGTCGAGGCGGGGGACACACCATTGCTTAGTAAGGAGGATCAAATCAGCGGCCGGCTCGGCCGAACTGGCTGAAGCTGCGGTGGGGGTGATGGGGGTGGTGGTGCGGGAGATGAGCGTGAGCATGGGTGGGGCTGGTGTTGTTGCAGTTGGGAGGGGGCTTGGGCCCAGCTTTAGTCGTCGTAAAGCGGGGGTGCAATGTGTTGTAAGTAACAGGGGTGGGAAGGGAATGTGATTCTTGTCCTGTTTTTTGGACATTAGTCTTAAATAATACGGTCGATGGGGGTAAGATGTGATCTATTCTGACTGTCTCATCATTGGTAATGAGCATCACTAAATGCTATGTGAAAATTTCAGTGCATACTGAAGGAAAGTGATGATTTATGAAGCGTACGGTTATAGCGGCAGTAGGCACTGCGCTGCTAGCCTCCCTTAGCCTTAGTGCCTGTTCTACTAACTCCGGTAATAATATTGAGCTGACTGTATGGACCAGTCAGGAAGACCAAAAAGATCAAGACGCCTGGCTGCAAACCATGCAAGCCTGGTTCGAGGAAGACCATCCCGAACTGAATATCACCTGGCACAACTCCGTGGTTCCGGCGGGTTCCGCTGTTGACACGGTGGGGCAAGACCCCGCTGCCGCCGCCGACGTTTACCAATTCGCCAATGACCAGTTGGGAACCCTGATGTCCGCGGGTGCCGTCGGGCAACTATCCGACAATGGTGAGGCGATGTTGAAGGGATACGCTGAAGAAAGCCTCCTCAACTCGGTCAAGGGGCCCGACGATCAGTATTATGGCCTGCCCTACGAGCCCAACACCTGGTTCGTCTACTACGACAAATCCAAACTTAGCAGCGAGGAAGTCAACTCCTTCGACCTCATGCTGGAGAAAGCCAAAGTCTCCTTCCCGCTGTCGAACTCCTGGTATATGCCCGCTTTCTATGCGGCGACCGGCACCACCTTCTTTGGCGAAGACGGTCTCGATGAGGAGGCCGGCATCCAACCCGGCGACA
>CAJZGD010000176.1 GCA_915275065.1 uncultured Corynebacterium sp.
AATGTTCTACCAACCACCAGCCGAACCGCATTTCCCCAGCAGCTGAATAAGCTTCAATGGGATTAATTATTTTCATGCCATCCCAAAATGCCGCAGGCTTGCCCACAATAGGGGGTGCTAATCAATCTGCAACTTTACAAGCGAGCGGCACAGTTGCGGTAGTTGACGAAAGAATTGCAGCTTTATGGAAAGCTGTGCCATCACGACCAGGAGAAGAAACAACCGTACGGCGCGATTGTACCGCCAGTTACTTGGGAAATAATTTTTGGCTAACAGCGCATCATTGTGTCTCAAGTGACATGAATATGCATGGTTACCTGGAACAATCGGATAAAGAAACAGCTGGAATCGCAAATATCTATATCTTATCGCCACGTGATGATGTCGCTTTAATTAAAACCAACGATGGAATTTCTGCTGAAAAATTTCAGCTTCCTCACAGCTCTTTGGAGGTTGGGAAACGTGCAACATTGCTAGGCTATGCAATTTCACATGATTATGCTTCTGCAGCTACCACAACAATCACCAATCATCTTGCCGATTTTCAATTTAATCGCACTATCTATACCCAGTTATTTGAGGGGAAATCAACCACACCATCACGATCATGCGGTGGCGATTCAGGCGGGCCAATATTCATTGATAATACGGTCTACGCAGTCCATACAGGTGGTTCTTTTAATCCTGATTGCACTGATGGTCAAGACAAATTAATGTGGCATACAGATGTATTCCCAAGAACACAATGGATCAAAAATACCATGGATAAGGAATCTGGGATCACAGCAACAGAAGCTGCCCGGGCCAAAGAAGGATTAGCATTAAAATTAAAAGATCATAAAAAAGATGGTGAAGAACTAACAGCTAACCCTCATGAAGTGGAGAAGAATCCGCCTGAAATGCCGAAGAACACAATGAGTCATTCTTTATCTAGTCGATAAACTTATTGAGACCAAAGCAGGCACACACCCGCGCCTGCCTGGTGCTTTAGGCGTCGTAAAGCGGGCTAGTCGTTGCTGGCCCACATGGGGCAACGCCACTGGCCGAACTCGCCGACCGGTTCGATCACAGTCAACGAACCGTTATCAATGTGCGGGCCGGTGATGCTCGGGTCGGCCAGGGCGTGGATGCACAGCACCCGGATCGCGGCACTATGCGTCACCACGAACAAGTCCTTGCCGTTGGCGCGCTCGTAGGCGCCCATCAATGCCGGCACATAACGGTCCAGCATTTCACCTGCGGTTTCCCCACCCGGGAGCCCCGCCGACAAGTCCCCGGACTGCCAGCCTTCGAACGCAATATCGTACTGGCGGTGGGCCTCGGGGGAATCCATATCATCGTAGTCGGCGCCCACGAAAATCTCGTGGATGCCCGAGATTACCTCCACTGGAATATTGGGTTTGCCCACGCCCGGCACATCCAGCGGCATCGCCCCATAGCCCAACAGCGCCAGGTTGAGGCTTTGCTGCGCCCGCATGGCGATCGAGCACACCGCCAGCCCAATGTCCGAGGTCACGTTCCGCAGGCGGCGCCCCGCATCAAACGCCTGCTGGCGACCGATTTCCGTTAATTCCGCACCTGGGGGTCGGGTGTCCAAATGTTTTCGGGCATTCGAATACGTCCGCCCGTGTCGCATGAGGATCATGCGTGCAACCATGTCACGTCATCCTTCCGGTTTGTGCCGCAGAAACCCACGACTCGGCCTCCGCAAGCAGGTGATTATTGTGGTGAAGCTGTCGCTCGCGCTCGGATGCGGTGGGGGCTGCCGGCCACGAGCCCAAAAACTTTATTGACTCACACCGCACATAGAGTGCGCGCAATGCTTCCGCCACCATGGGTTGGGTCACATGCCCATTCAAATCCACATGGAACCGGTACGTCCCCAACCCGTTTTCAATTGGACGCGATTCAATTCGAGAGAGGTCGACGCCCCGCACTGCGAACTCCGTCAACGCGGCCACCAGGGACCCCGGCTCGTTCCGCAGGGTAAACACCACCGCGGTCCGGTCCACCCCGGTGGGTGCCGGCGACATCCCGGTCGGCCCCACCACCACGAACCGGGTGCGGGCCCCGGCCACGTCCGCAATGTTCTCCGCGACCACGGTCAGGTGAAACAGCTCCGCCGACCGGACCGGAGCCGCCGCCAGGTCGGCGCCACCATCGGCCACGATTTGCGCCGCGGCCGCATTGGAGGAGGCTGGCACGAAGGTGTGCTCCCCAATGGTGTCGGCAAGCCAGGTTTTTACCTGCTGGTAGGCCACCGGGTGGGTGGTGACCGTGGTGACCTCGGATAATGACATTCCGGGGCGCATCATCATGGCGAATGCAATGGGCAAATCCAGTTCGGCATAAATCTGTATCCCATCGGCATCAAGAGCATCAAAGGTGGGGGTCACAAACCCATCCACCGAGTTTTCAATAGCCACAACCGCATAATCGGCATCCCCGGCGCGCAGGGCGGAAATGGCCTCCCGGGGGCTGGTGCAGGGAAGGGGGATAACATTGTCGGCAGGGGACGCTGCGGCACCGCCCACCTCGGCACCTGCTCCCCCGCTGCGGGTGGCGTCGACAAGCATTGTTTTTGTGTCGGTAACTGGGGTGGTGAGGTAGCCGCGGTGGGCGAATTCCCATAGTGCCGCTTCGGTGAACGTACCGGCGGGTCCTAAATATGCCACAGTTACACTCATAACTATTATCTTACGGTAGTGAATGGGTACGCTACCTACATGCCTGAGTCCCTTCGTCGTTTGAGCTCACTCGTGGCCGCTTTGAGCCCACGGGAGCATGGTTTTGCATATTTCGACCCGGATGCCGCCCGAGCGCAGCTGCAAGCACAACAGCATCGAGCGCAACGGTCCCAAAAGCTCCGGCGGTCGCGGGGGTACGGCCGGCTCTCTGGGTGGATTATTCCGGCGAAAGACTTATCCGATGTTGCGGGCATGCCCACCACGTTGGGAAACCGGAATCGCACATATATGGCGACAGAAACGGACCCGTTTCTTCTCAGCTATCTGCGGCAGGGCGCCATTATTCCGGGGAAGACTTTGGCCCCTGAGCTGGGCCTGACTGCCTACACCGAGCCGGTGGGGTTGCCGCACCCGGATAATCCCACGCTGCCGGGGCACACGCCGGGCGGGTCGTCGGGTGGTGCCGCGGTCATGGTGGCGCGGGGGTTGGTGCGGGCGGCCCACGCGTCGGATGGTGGGGGGTCGATTCGGGTTCCAGCAGCGTGCACGGGCATTGTGGGCTATAAGCCGCCGCATGACACGGGGAATGCGAACCCGGTGGCGCAGGGGTTTCTTGCCGGCACGCTCACCGACTCGGCGTATGTGAATAATGTCACCATCCCGGCGCGGGTGCCGCGGCTGCGGGTGGGGGTGTTGATAGAGCCGGTGCATGCGGAGGTTGAGGTTTCGGAGCACATGCTTTCGGCGGTGGATCGGGCAGCGTCGGCGTTGAGTAAGGCCGGGCATGATGTGATAATGGTGCGGCGGCCGTATGGGGATGCCCCGTTTGCGGCGTTTCACGATATTTTGTCGTTGCGGTCAGTGAAGGTGACGGGTGAGGCGTCGCCGTTGGTGTCGTGGCTGCGGGATCGGGGGTCCCGGATTGGGGAGCATCGGAAGGATGCGGTGATCACGGAGTTCATGTCGGTGAAGTCTCAGGTGTTGCGGGCGTGGGATGTGGATGTGCTGCTCAGCCCCATGTTGGCGTTTGATCCACCGCCGATCGGGTATTTTCGGGCCATGTCGCCCGAATCTGATTTCTATACGCAAACACAGTGGACACCGTGGGCAACGATGTTTAATATGGCGGGCTTGGGCGCATTAGTTTTCCCGTTTGAAAATATTCGTACGCCTATTCATGTGGGCGCCTTGCGGGTGTCGCCGGCCCAATTATTTGGGGTTGCGGCTACGTTATATGGTGACTCTGATAGGCGAATAACACTATGATTACTATTTCTAATAACCAGGTTTCTGATAACCCCACCACCGACCAGCCGGCAGACACCAGGCGGATTCGGCAAGAGATTGCGATCGTGCTGGTAGTGACGTTCGGACTAAGCGGCATGCGGGCCGCCCTGCGGCTGCTCAGCGATCTCATGCAGCCGGTGCCGCTCAACCAGCAGCAGACCACGCTGGCGGAGCACCAGTCGGACACGTCCTGGATTGACCTGGCCATGCAGTTGTGCAGCTCGGCAATGCTTTTTAGCTGGGGGTTTCTAGCACTGTACTTGCTGCACGAATCGATATTTTCCCGCTGGCGCCCCAAAGCAATCCTGGAAGGCGCGGGCTTGGCGGCACTCATTGGCATCCCCGGCCTGGTGTTTTACCTTTCCGCGGTGCATTTTGGGTTCAGCAAGCAGGTGGTTCCCAGCACGCTTGACGACGCCTGGTGGGAGATCATCGTGTTGCTCACCTGGTCGGCGGCGAACGCTTTCAGCGAAGAAATCGTTGTGGTGATGTGGCTCCTCACCCGGCTGCAACAATTGCGAATCCCCCCGTGGGTAGCCCTGCTGCTCTCTGCGGTGCTGCGGGGCAGCTACCACCTGTATCAGGGCTGGTCGGCCGGCCTGGGGAATATCATTATGGGGCTGATATTTGGCGCATACTATTTGAAGACTCGCCGAGTCTGGCCGCTCATTCTTGGGCATTTTCTTATCGACGCGGTGGCGTTCGTGGGCTACTCACTCTTACGAGGGCATTTGAGCTTCCTGGGTCTCTAACCCACCCCTGTTACGGTATTCTTAAAGAATAATTCAGGTAAGACCAGCGTCAAATGTTCTATTTTTTGCTGGTGTCCCGTTATTGTTGGGCCTATGTATCCGAGAAAGGTGACCACAATGCTATCGCACATCGTACAGGTGGGGTTGTCATGGTAGATCGTTATGGTCGGCCCATCCGAGGCCGCGAGGGAGCCACGCCACGGGGGCAGCAGCCGCAGCGGCCACAACGGCCGCAGCAACAGTCATCGCGGCCGCCCCACCAAAGTGGTGGTGGGCAACAACCCCGGCAGGGGCAGCCCCGCCAAAGCGGCAGGCCACAGCAATACATTCCGGACCCGGCCGAATCCCAGCAATACCATGAGACGCAACAATTGGGTCGGGATGGTGCACCCATGGGCCAACAACGGCAAAGCCAGGGGCAGCGCCACCCCCGAACCACTGGGCAAGGGCAGCGAAGCCCCCAACAACGCTCCGGCCGCCCAAGCGGCCAGCAGCGGCGCGCACCCCAGCGACGCCCCCAACAGGGGCAACAACGCCGCAAGCCGACCGGAAACCAGTCCCCCTGGAGCAACTTGGGTAATTTCCGGCTGCCCCGACTCCGGCCCCGCGGCTGCCTCTCCGGCCTGGCCTGGACCCTGGTTGCGGTACTCGTCCTGGCTGTTGCCGGCACATTCTGGCTCGATAGTCGGCTCAACCGGGTGGCCGCGGACCCGCCCCAGCACATTGCCGCCACCAGCGGCACCAACTGGCCTC
>CAJZGD010000177.1 GCA_915275065.1 uncultured Corynebacterium sp.
GGCGGGTGCCCGCCCCACGGGCAAGCGTCAGCTGGCCGGGGTGAGTACTACCTCGACTGCTACTTACAAGGGCAAACAAGTTGTCGCCAATGACGATGATGATGATACGCCACGCCAGAATAAAGTCGTGGCATTCATGCCTGAGGTCGTTTCCGAAATGCGGAAAGTCATTTGGCCAACCGCCCGGCAGATGCTGAATTACACCATCATTGTGTTTGCCTTTTTGATCTTGTTGACGGGCTTGGTGGCTGGTGTGGACTTCCTCGCCGGTATCGGAGTTGAGAAGGTACTGGTCCGATAGGTAGTATCATTCGTATAGCT
The DNA here is from genome assembly GCA_915275065.1 of uncultured Corynebacterium sp. GTDB lineage: Bacteria > Actinomycetota > Actinomycetes > Mycobacteriales > Mycobacteriaceae > Corynebacterium. Next base: position 322 of record CAJZGD010000177.1, read on the forward strand.
TCTATAGCATCCCGCCGAATTCCTTGTGAAACGGCGGGATAATTTTTACCCCACCGGTATGACGCCTGGAACAGCGTCGACAAGCGGGGGCGGTAGCATAGTAATAATCAACGAATGTCAGGAGACCCCTCATGAGCGAAGAAACTCAGGATTCCCTCGCCGCAGCCATGTCCGAATTGTCCGAGTCCGATGCGTCCGACGCGGCTGAAGCGTCGGAAACGTCATCATCGGCGCCGGCCGGTGAGCAAAAACCCGAAACCGTGAAGTCTGAAGGGGCTGGTGAAACCGCAGTCCCTGAACCAGGGGCCACCGAAACCGCCGATGCCGTAGAAACCGACGAGGATGGCGAATACCAGGCACGGTTGCGGCGATATATTCGCGAGCTGAAAAAACAGCCGGGCCAGTGGTACATCATCCAGTGCTATTCGGGCTACGAAAACAAGGTGAAAGCCAACCTTGATATGCGTATCCAAACCCTAGAGGTGGAGGACGCCATTTTTGAGGTTGTGGTTCCGGTGGAGCAAGCGTTAGAAATCCGTGACGGCAAGCGTAAGATCGTCAAGCGCAAGTTACTGCCCGGCTATGTGCTGGTGCGCATGAACATTAACGACCATGCTTGGTCTGTGGTGCGTGAGACCCCTGGCGTGACGTCGTTCGTGGGCAATGAGGGCAATGCAACACCGGTGAAGCCGCGGGATGTGGCGAAATTCCTCATGCCGCGCGATGCCAAGCCTGCTGAGGAAGGTAAGCAGGCTGCCGGTGAAACCCCAGAGGGGGAGAAGGTTGTGGCCATGCCGACGGATATGGCAAAGCCAAAGTTTGTGGTCAACTACGAGGTGGGCGAGGCCGTCACCATTCTGGAAGGGCCGCTGGCGTTGGTGTCGGCAACCATTTCGAAGATTGATGCGGAAAACAGCAAGGTGGAGGTGCTGGTGTCGATCTTTGGTCGGGAAACACCGGTTGATTTGACGTTCGACCAGATTGAGAAGGTCAACTAGAAAACCCAAAATTTGGGTGCAAGCTGGGGTTTGCTATAGGATGTTCGATTGCGTGTGCATGTTGTGAATGTCATGCGTTTTTCGATCGTTGTTTCCCGGTGGCTTGTGTAGCGCAGGCATCCGGACAGGTTGCGGATTCGCCATAATCCGCGGCCTGTTATCAAGGAAGTAGGTAACATCATGGCCCCCAAGAAGAAGGTCTCTGGCCTCATTAAACTTCAAATTGAAGCTGGTGCAGCGAACCCTGCACCGCCTGTCGGCCCGGCCCTGGGTGCGCATGGCGTGAACATCATGGAATTCTGCAAGGCCTATAATGCGGCCACGGAATCCCAGCGCGGCAATGTGGTGCCGGTGGAAATCACCGTGTACGAAGACCGGTCGTTCACCTTCAAACTGAAGACCCCGCCCGCCGCTAAGCTGCTGCTGAAGGCTGCTGGTCTGCAGAAGGGCTCCGGCGTTCCGCACACCCAAAAAGTGGGCAAGGTTACCATGGACCAGGTGCGGGAAATTGCCCAAACCAAGCTGGAAGACCTCAACGCCAACGATATTGATGCTGCCGCAAAGATCATCGCCGGTACCGCCCGGTCTATGGGCATCGAGGTCGAGGGCTAAAAATATTTCTGTGGGAGGGCCAGCTTCGGCCCGTTCCACCACATATTTCAAGGATGTAAGACATTATGAGCAAAAAATCAAAAGCCTATAAGGCACTGGTAGAGAAGTTGGACAAGGGCCGGCTGTACACCCCGTTGAAGGCCGCCCAATTGGTCAAGGAAACCTCTTCGAAGAATTTCGATGCTTCCGTTGATGTTGCTATTCGCCTGGGCGTTGACCCCCGCAAGGCCGACCAGCTGGTGCGCGGTACCGTATCGTTGCCGAACGGCACCGGTAAGACCGTGCGCGTTGTCGTGTTCGCCGCTGGCGAGAAGGCCACCGAGGCTGAGGCCGCCGGTGCTGATGTGGTTGGCTCCGACGATTTGATCGCCCGGATCACTGAAGGCTGGACCGACTTCGACGTGGCAATCGCCACCCCCGACCAGATGGCTAAGGTGGGTCGTGTGGCCCGCGTGCTGGGCCCCCGCGGCCTGATGCCGAACCCCAAGACCGGTACCGTGACCACCGATGTTGCTAAGGCAATTGCCGAGGTCAAGGGCGGTAAGATTTCCTTCCGCGTGGATAAGGCCGCTAACCTGCATGCGCTGATTGGCAAGGCATCGTTCACTGCTGAACAGTTGGCCCAAAACTATGGCGCTTTGATTGAAGAAGTGCTGCGGCTGAAGCCGTCGTCCGCCAAGGGCGTGTACCTGCGCAAGGTGACCTTGAGCTCCACGATGGGCCCCGGCATCCCGGTTGACCCGTCCATCCAGAAGGATTTCACCGAAGAGTAATCCTTGCACCGCCAAGAGCCGGGGAGCATCATGCTCTCTCGGCTTTTTGCTTTGCGACGCCTCAAACCTCCCGGAACTTGGTTCGAATAGGAGTGCGATCCTGCGGGGCAGCGGGAGACCACGTGGAGAAACTAGGCTATTATGGCATAGCACATTCCCTGAATGAGGTTATCGAAAACCTGTTTGCTCACGGTGTTGTGGTGGTACCTCACACCACTATTACTGATCTCTTTACCCTACCAGGGGTCGTCGTAACGCACATGAGGAATGAACCCCCTGGCTTAGAAAACCGCGAGGTAACCTTATGCGATGGTGGGGTGATGAGGGCAAAACTGGCCGTTGTTGTTGCATAACACCCTGATAGGCCATAATGTATTACGCGTGCAACTATCTTAGGAGCCCCGGTGACACGAGGATTACAGAAAACCACCATTGCTATTTGCGCAGCTCTTGGCCTTTACGCCACCCCAGTAACCGCGACCGCGCAAGAAATATCCCTAGAACCGCTCAGCAGTGATATCATCACGAACCTGCTGACCGGTGGCTTTGTCGTCACCCAAAAAGTCTTTGTGGACGGCAAACCCGAGGCTTCCCCCACGCCCTTTAAGGTGCGCTACACCTGCAAGGCCATCACTGGTGAACAAACTGGTGAACTCACCGTCACTACCGAAACCCCGGCTCGTGTCGACAATATACCTTTAGGTACCGAATGTGAACTATTCGAACAAGACGGTGACCGTGAGGGATACACCAAAACCGTAGGCTTCGACAAGCAGAAGTTCTTCGTCACCGACAAGAACCAGGTCATCACCGCCACCAACACCTATGCCCGGGAACAGGGTGTTTTCAAGATAACCAGCAAAATCGTTGGTGCGGAAACCGGTCGGAAGTTTCGGGTCGACTACTCCTGTATAGACCCGAAAGTGTCGAATGGTCAGGGACCGGTCACGAGTTTCCTTGAGGTTGACGGCGAGGCCACGTCGCCACCCCTATCGCTCGGTTCTATCTGCACCTTGACGGTTCCGAATCAGCAGCTCCCCGGCTACGCCTTGGACAAAATTGATATTGAGCCCAAGCCCGAGGTGGTCATCGGCAGGGAACCTGTTGACGTCACCCTCACTAATAATTATGTGCGCGCCACCGGCAGCGTCAGCATTGCCCAAAAACTCCAGGTCGACGGCAAACCTGCGAACCCCGATGTGGGCATTAAGGTAGGCTACACCTGCGGTGGTCTCACCGGCGAGGCAGAATTTAAGAATGGTAACCCGGCCCGCATCGACAACATCCCTACCGGCACTCAGTGCGAATTCACCGACCTGGGCGGCGCCCGGGCGGGTTATATAAAAAACAGCCAGTTCGACAAGCAGAAAGTCACCGTCACCACCAAGGAACAGGCTATTACTCTGACGGAGAACTACAACCGTGACGCCGGTTCGCTCACCATTAGTAAGCGGGTGACGGGGAACGCTGTTGCTCTTGCCCCCAAGACTTTCAAGTTCGACTACCAGTGTGCGGCGCAGCGGGGCACCGTCGAGGTGCGGGCCGGCGAAATCGTGACTATCCCCACGCCCGCGGTGCCCGGCCTCACGTGCACCGTGACGGAACAGGACGCCCAGGTTCCCGCCGCCACCGTGGCCACCACGTATTTTGTCAACGGCCAGCCCGCCGGAACCCAGGTTCCCACCAATGCGAAATTCCTTTCGAGCAGCGACTACACCGCCAGGGTAGGCAAGTTCACGGTGAGCAAGAAGATCACCGCCGACATTCCCACGGGCCGCAACGATTTCCCATTCACCTACACCTGCCAGCCCGCCTATGATGGTGCTTTCGCTCCCGTTGACCAGGTATTAACTATTACTGGTACCTCTGCGGAAAGCATTGATCTTCCGCTCGGTACCACCTGCACCGTGACAGAGCAGGACGCTCCGGTGGTCGGGTACACGTGGAACGCACCAGCGTCGCAAAGCGTCACGGTGGGAGGTTCTGTGCTCTTCGAAAACGTGTACAAACGCCAGACCGCGCAGTTCGGCATCGCCAACACGGTGCGGGTGTGGGAGCCGTTGCGTAACGACACCATTAACTTCACCTATGAATGCGTCGATCCGGCGCGCACCAAGATCACCGGCACCCTCGCGGTGTCCGGCAATGGTCAGCAGGCCATCGCGCCGGAGAAGCTTCCCGTCGGCACATTGTGTACCGTGTATGAGAACGCGCAGGACGCGCAGCGCGACGGTTTCCACCATTACGCGCCCGAGGCGTTCACGTTCACGGTGGGGGAGAAGGATGTGAATAAAGTCATCGGCTTCAATCAGACCAGCACATATGTTCCCATCGTGCCGTTTATGGTGCCGGTGGTGCGGTTGCTAGCAGCTCCCATCATGCGGCTTTTCGACGCCTAAAGCACCAGCTCAAACCCGCTAACTATAGAACGTTCCGCTATTGACCACCCTGTCGTGGTCGTCAAGCAGCTCCCACTTGTACAGGGTGTTTTCGTACGCCTTTCCGAGCTTACCGGAGGTTACCGGCCAATCATCCCGCGGCCGGAGCCTGGGGGCGGGGCCGGAATCCGAATCGAGGGGCGTGAGCTGGATGGAGCATTGCATGGCGCCACGCTTGTGGTATTTGATCATCATCATGAAATCATCAAATTTATCCAAGTAACTGATGTAATACTTGATGCATCCACCAGCGGAAACATCTGTTTCCTCAATATCCCTCGCGGATGCGACCGGCGTAGCCACAACCATTGTGGCCACAGCCACGGCCCC
>CAJZGD010000178.1 GCA_915275065.1 uncultured Corynebacterium sp.
GCCGGTCGGTAGGGCGCACCCGGACAGTCCGCCCACGCCCACGGCACCGGCCAGTATGGTCGCTGTTACTGCCAGTGCCGCGCGCAGTTTCATCACGAACTCCACATCCGATAGTTACCGATAAAATGTTTGTAATACAAATCCTATCGGAGATTAGGAGTGAAACCAGACGTTTCGTGCCGTGTTTCACATAATCGGGTGATTATTTACTGCGGCTGCCGGCCTTCACGACCCGCTTGGTGGTTTTCGCCGGTTTCTTCACCGCCTTCTTCGTCGTGGTTTTCTTCTTTGCCGCGGTTTTCTTCGTGGCCTTCTTTTTCGGCCCGCCGTCCGCAGCCTCTTTGGCGCGCCGCTCGGACAAGAGTTCGTTGGCCCGCGCATCCGTCAGGGTGAGCGGATCATCCCCCTTGCGTAGCGACGCATTGGTTTCCCCATCCGTCACATAGGGGCCGAACCTGCCGTCTTTCACGCTCATGGGCTTACCGGACACGTCATTATCGCCCAGTTCCTTAATGGCCTGCTGGGTGGTGGCGCCCCGACCCCGGCGTTTCGGCTCCGCATAAATACGGCGGGCCTCATCCAGGGTGATGGTGAAGATTTGCTCCTCACTGCTTAAGGATCGGGAATCCGTGCCCTTTTTCAGATAGGGGCCATAGCGGCCGTTTTGGGCGGTAATCATCTGACCATCGGTGGGATCCACCCCCACCTCCCGGGGCAGGGAGATCAATTGCAGGGCTTCCTCCAGGGTCACCGTGGACGGGTCCATGCTAGAGAACAAAGAAGCAGTGGCCGGCTTCAGGGTTTCCTCAATGATCTGGTTGATGCGTTTTTCCTTCGCGGCAATCGCGGTTTTGGTCTCCCAGTTTTTGGCCCGCTTGCCCTCGGCGGCGCGTTGGGCGTCCTCCGCGGCCCGTTCCTCGGCAACAATCTGTTCCGCGGACACCGCCACTTTTTCCTTCTCGTCCGCACCCATGATCTCGGTGACGTAGGGGCCGAATCGGCCTTCCTTGGCCACAATGACCCGACCATTGGCGGGGTTCACACCCAGCTCCCGGCCCGATTGGGGGGTGGCGAAGAGTTTCTCGGCGAACTCCAGCGTGAGCTCGTCCGGGGTGGTGGTGTCGGAAAGGTTAGCGCGCTGGAAGTCAGGTTCCCCATCCGGTTTCACCCCGATTTGGCGTTCCAGGTAGGGACCGTACCGGCCCACCCGCACATAGATGGGTCGACCCTGGTCGTCGTCGAAAAGCGGCAGGGAGTTGACCACCCGTGCATCAATCTGCTCCAGGTTATTGCCCACCAGCGCTTTCAGGCCACCCTGGCGAGCGATGGTTTCGGCGGTGGCGTCGGAGGCGTGCTCGTCGCCGAAATAGAACCCCTTGAGCCAGTTCGCACCAACCTCGTTACCTGCGGCAATGTCGTCGAGCTCGTCCTCCATGGAGGACGTGAAATCATAGTCCACCAGTGCGGCGAACGATTTCTCCATCAGCCCCACCACGGCGAACGCCACCCAGCTGGGCACCAGCGCATTGCCGCGCGAATACACGTAGCCGCGGTCCTGAATGGTTTTGATGATGCTGGCGTATGTGGAGGGGCGGCCGATGCCTAAATCCTCCATCTTTTTCACCAGCGACGCCTCGGTGTAGCGGGCGGGCGGGTTCGTGGTGTGCTCGTCGGCGGCAACATCGGAAATTGCCACCTCATCGCCGACTTTCAGGTGCGGCAGCCGGCTTTGGTTCGCGTCGGAACTCGCGGCGGCGTCGGCAATCGCATCCGAATAGGCGCGCAGGAACCCGGCGAACGTGACCGTGCGGCCCGTCGTGGTGAACTCCACATCCTCGTTACCGATCGTAACTTTCATGGACACGCCCTTCACATCCGCCATTTGCGATGCGATCGTGCGCTGCCAAATCAGTTCGTACAGCTTATATTCCTCCGCATCCAGCTGCGACCGGAGCTCCGCCGGGGTGGAAAACTGTTCCCCGGCCGGGCGGATAGCCTCGTGGGCCTCCTGCGAATTCTTCACCTTACGGTCGTAGCGGCGCGGCGTATCCGCCACATGATCCTTGCCAAACAAAGCGATCGCCTGCTGCCGGGCGGCCTGCAGGCCCTGCTCAGACAGGGTTGTGGAGTCGGTACGCATATAGGTGATGTGCCCGTTTTCGTACAGTCGCTGCGCCACCCGCATGGTGCGCTCCGACGTGTAGTGCAGCTTCCGGCCCGCCTCCTGCTGCAGCGTTGAAGTCATGAATGGCGCCGACGGTTTCCGGGTGTACGGCTTCTCCTCCACGTTTATGACCGGCAGGGTCACGTGATGCAATTGGGTGGCCAGTTGTTCGGCCTGCTCCTTGGTCACCACCACCGCGTCGCTTGTGAGCTCGCCGCGGTCGTTGAAATCCCGGCCCGCGGCCACCCGCTTGCCGTTGACCCTGCTCAGCCGGCCCGTAAACTTCCGGTCGTCCCCACCATCCGTGCTTGTCGACGAGCCTTGCGACGCCGTGCCCGCCGACGCGGGGGCCGTGAACTCGGCCGCCAAGTCCCAATACTCGGCCGGCACAAACACCATGCGTTTGCGTTCCCGATCCACAATCACCCGGGTCGCCACCGACTGCACCCGGCCCGCGCTCAGCCGGGGCATCACCTTCTTCCACAACACCGGGGAAACCTCGTAGCCATACAGCCGGTCCAAAATACGGCGGGTCTCCTGCGCATCCACCAGGTTATTGTCCAGCTCCCGGGTGTTTTGGGCCGCCGCTACAATCGCCGGCTTGGTAATCTCATGGAACACCATGCGCCGCACCGGCACCTTCGGCTTTAAGGTTTGCAGCAAATGCCACGCAATGGCCTCACCCTCCCGGTCCGGGTCGGTGGCCAACAACAGCTCATCCACATCCTTGAGCTTGGCCTTAAGATCCGCCACCTTCTTCTTTTTGTCTGGGCTCACCACATATAACGGGGTGAAGTTCTTATCCACATTCACCCCGAGTCGCGCCCATGGCTCCTTCTTATATTTCGGCGGCACATCAGCAGCCCCCCGCGGCAGGTCACGGATATGACCCACCGACGCCTCAACGATGTAATTGCTGCCTAAATAGGGGGCAATCTTTTTGGCCTTCGTCGTGGACTCAACGATGACCAGACGCTTGATGTCATTGCCTTCAGCCATGAACCGAATGAACCTCAATCTCAATCTCAGTGTCTCAATGTGAACATAAAAAAATTACAGACGATTCCTTATAATACGGCTGCACCTGACATAAATGTCCAACGCCCCCATAAAACCCCCAGACCCGGGGGCTATTTTTTCACGCAGCCACCAGGGGCAAGCGTCGAAAAGCTTACTTGCTCTCACCCCCACAAGAGCAAGGATCACCAACCAATTACCGAATCACGCGAACGTTCAATGCCTGGGTGCCCTTAGCCCCGTCACCCACTTCAAACTCCACCACCTGATTCTCCTCCAGGTAGCGGAACCCATCGCCGTTGATTTCGGAATAGTGCACGAACACGTCAGCCGAACCATCCTCCGGCTCGATAAACCCAAAACCCTTCTCAGCATTAAACCATTTAACAGCGCCTTTAGCCATAGTATTTTCCTTCATATATAGGCAATAAGAGATTGTTATCAGGGCAGATCAAGCATACTTATCTCGGCGACCTATCATCGCTGAACGCATGCCCGACACCACAAAACCATGGGGCAACACAATAAATCAGAGGCACATCACCTTGCTACAATGCCGCGAAGATACAAAACCTCATGTGACAACCATCCTCTAGTGTTCCATGTTTACCCCCCAAAGAGTAGATCAGTGGCCTGATTCACACCCTTATGCTTGATGGTTGTACTTGATTTTTGCCACCAAGGACCATCCATGACCCCAACCTACCGCACCACCATCACCCAGCCGCCCCGACCCGCAGTATACGGCGACTGGCCCGCCTGGGCGTATCCCCCGCTCATCGCCCAGCTTGCCGACGAATACGGCATCACCCGCCCCTACCAGCACCAAAGCCTCACCGCCACCACCGCCCACGATGGGCGCCACGTCATTGTCGCCACCGGCACTTCGTCGGGGAAATCATTAGGGTACCAACTCCCCACCCTCACCGACCTGGCCCGCGACCCGGCCGCCTGCGCCCTTTACCTCACCCCCACCAAAGCGTTGGGGAACGACCAGCTCACCGCAATATTGCGGCTCTGTCGGGCCGACCCGGCGCTGGCCAGCATCAACCCCGCACCTTACGACGGTGACACCCCCACCGAGGCCCGCCGCACCATTCGGGCCACCAGCCGCTACCTTGTCACCAACCCGGACATGCTCCACGGCGGGATTCTCGCCTACCCGGATCGGTGGCGGCGGCTGCTTACGAACCTGCGATATGTCATCGTGGATGAGGCCCACCAATACCGGGGTGTTTTCGGGGCGCATGTTTCCCTGGTGCTCCGGCGGCTGCTCCGGCTCGCCCGGCGCGCGCAACAGGCACGGGGGAATGTGGGGGCCGGTGGGTTTGGTGGGAATGGTGGGGTTGGGGCCAGCGAGCATGGTGGGCCGAAAACTGGCGGGCCGGTCGTGATTCTGGCGTCCGCTACCAGCAATAATCCTGCCCAGCACGCGGCACGGCTCATTGGCGACCCTGATGTGGTGGCGGTCACCGAGGATGGGTCGCCGCGGGGTCGGCGCACCATTATTCTCACGGAGGCCGGGCCAGCGGATTCCCCCGGCGGGGCTCTTGGTGAGGATCTCGGCGAGGACTCTGGTGGGGGCGCGGGGGAAAGCTTGGCGGCGGATGTGGGGGATGTGGGGCGGCAAGCCGACGTTCACCCTGGTGATCGGCGGCGTTCCGTCACCACGGAGGCGGCGCTGCTCATGGCGGATTTCCTCGTCGAGGGCGCCCGCACCCTGGTGTTCACCAAGTCCCGGGCCGGCGCGGAGCTTGTAGCGCTGCGCACTCAAACGGAGTTGGCGCGGGTTGGTAGACCTGACCTGGGTGCCCGGGTTGCCGCCTACCGGGCTGGTTATTTAGCGGCCGACCGGCGGCGGATCGAACTAGCGCTCGATGATGGTGAGCTATTAGGGGTTGCCGCCACCAATGCCCTGGAGTTGGGTATTGACATTGGGGGTTTGGATGCGGTGATTACGGCGGGGTTTCCGGGAACTCTTGCGAGTTTTTGGCAGCAGGCGGGGCGTGCTGGGCGGCGGAATCAGGCCGCCACGGTGGTGCTTATTGCCAGCGCGGATCCGCTGGATGCGTATTTGGTGCATCACCCGGATGCGCTCATCAGCAGGCCGGTGGAGGCGGTGGTGTTCGATCCCACCAACCCCCACATTCTTGCCGGCCATATTCTGTGCGCAGCATTGGAGTCACCGCTGACGGATCGGGAGGTCGCGTGGTTTCGGGCGGGGCAGGTGGTGGACCGGCTGGTGGCGGACGGATGGTTGCGGCGGCGGCCGCGGGGATATTATGC
>CAJZGD010000179.1 GCA_915275065.1 uncultured Corynebacterium sp.
TATAAAGACGAGGCCGACCAAGCGCATCTCGACGGACAACTGTGACGTGGCCAGTACTAAACAACTTATTTACGGTTACAAACCAACCACGGTTATCAATAATCTTTTTGATTTCAGGATCCACATCAGGTTTCAATCCTTCTTTGCTGAGGTAAAGAGGACGAAGTACCATTTGCGTGTTTGAGTTAAAACCAGCAAGTCGCCATCGATTCACTGGACCATATTCTTCTCGCAGCTTCACAATTCCAGGGGTGTCAAATGATGAAATGTTAACGAATAGTTCATCATCGCTGACCAGCCATCCCAGATATTCCGCAGTACCATTTGCTAGTGCTTTACGTAGTGGCGCTTCGCATGTTCGAACACTGATAGTCTGTGGCTTGAGCTCTACTGTGAATAGGTCTTCTTTGCGGAATTTGAGAAGATCAACCGTGTACACCTGCATGAGGCAATACTTGTATTTTTTACCATTCGGTACCCGGAATAACCGCACATGATGATAGTTGCTCCCCAGCTTGGCAAACCCATCCCGGATAGGAACAGACGCAGCGGCCACTGGGAACACTGTAATCTCATCGGAAGCCGTGAGATGCGTTCCATGAATTCGAATCGTTCGATTTGGGTTTTCCGGCAAACCAGTCTTGGGATCGAAATCAGGGTCACGGGTCAACGCGCACCATAGGGCTTCGCTAGATGCCCGATCAATATCTGTAGTAGAGATTGCGTCACCCACCTTGAGTCGGGTTAACTTGCCAATCGTGTCTTCATGTGCCGCACCATTGCCAAGTCGCAGACGCAGGTTATGCATAACAACAATGCGATCTTGTGCGAGTGCATTATTCAATAGTTCTGCTAAGGCCTGCATGCGGTACTTCCACTTGGTCCACTCAACCTGATGCACATGATCCGCGCCAGTAAATTCCCGCCATTGGGGCGCTTTGCGACGCAGCTCCTGGTCGAATTTCATATTCGACCGTAGTGCTAATGTCTCGGCAACATAATGTGACATGAACGCAACAACTGCGGCATCTACCGCGTGATGCCGGCGATCCAACCGCGACTTACCCTTACCATCGACGAATTCCAATTTGCCGGAAATACCCGAGGCCCTTCGTGCCTCAGCCGTCAAAGCACCCTTATACACCCGGACTTTTGTGTCCCCATCCTTGAACTTTTGCGCAATCCGGGAGCGGAGCTCATTCGCCATCCACGCCACAGATTCCAGGGAGCGGGCATCAATCGGCTCGTCGGTTGCCTTACGCCGTAGCCGATCGCATACTTGCTTGCGGAACTTATCAAATTCAGGTTTACGCAGGCCAGAATCCGTAACCCAGTGGCGAGTTCGTTCGACTGCTTTTTGAACAGAAACACCGGGTCGAGAGGTATTTTCTGCCCACACCGCAAATGCGATATTAGACTTTGAACTGTTGCACTCACGGCACACTGCGACGAGATTATCCCTGGTATTGGTGGAACCTTCACCTGCTTGTGGGACGATGTGGTCCATTTCGGAATTCTTATAGCTAATCTGTGTTCCGCAGTATGCGCATTTACCATTCTGCCGTTGGATTGATTGAAACCGCCAGACATCTGCACGGCTTGGTCGACCCTCGATGCCTAATTTTTCCTGCATCTCGGCCACTACTTTTACATTCCGCTTTGCACGCTGTTGATTGTCCCGGTCAAGTTCCCGCGCACTTGATTCGCTCATGAAAGCGTCCCGTACATGCTCAATATTGACAGACTTCGGGGCACCCCACTGGCGTTCGGCCGCGTTCAACCACCGGGCCGTTGCCTTCAGCACCCGATCAACCGCTGGATTTCCCACCCGCTCGCCGATTTCCGGTGCTGGCGGTGCCCAATCATTCGGAATCTTAAACTCCGCCTGTCGTGCCTCATACAAATCCATGCCCTCGCCAATCATGCGCTTGGTGAGGCGATCAAGAGTGTCCTCGCTATAGGCGGCACGGCCAATCGGAAGATGAAGTTTATCAAGCTCTTCATGGTCCTTGTCGGAAATACCAAAAAAGAACTCCTGCACCTGGACGCCGGCCTGGGAATCAAAATCATCCACCTCGGCGTTCGACAACGCCTTCACCATGGCTGCTCGGGCATCGGCGTCGGCAGACTTCCACCATGTGGCAAGCGGCTTGATCTTCGTGCTTTCCATCAACCGGTTGGTCTCGTGAACCGGTGGCTTGGCCCCGGCGCGCTCACCATCATCAGTCATGATTGCGGTACCCACCAGGTTGCCGCGGTTGATCTTGAGTTGTTCCGCAACCAGCTGCCACGTGGGCTCCTGCTTAGCAGGCAGGCTCCGTAGGTAATCGAAAACCAGCCTGGTTTCCTCGGCAGTGAGACGCCGATTTTTCTTGCCGCCGCGGATCCGTAGGTTCCCGATGAGCGCCGCAATACGATACTGCTGGAATGCATCCGATGCCTTCAGTGCGCGCTTCTTCGTGGGTTGCAAGGGATCCTTACCTACCCGCTCTGCTGCTGAACCCTTCGGGGACTCGGCCGCAAACACGTGGTCAATGATCTGCTTCACTAGCTCATTGGAAAGGCCTTGAACTTTGGCAATGGCGTGAATCTCGTTGGCATTGTCACTTTGTCGTGGCCTGGCCGCTAACAGGCTATCTTCACCACGAAGCCTTGTCTTGCCCAGATTCATGCTGGCCACCAGTTGGCCCACTGTGGTGGTTGGCGGGATGGGGTGCCCCAATTCCGTTGCGCACTGTTCTTGAATGCTCACCAAGGCATCTGATGGTTTCGCCACGGCATACAGGGCAGTGACCTTGCTGTAGGGATTGCGCCACCCCCGGTGGCGGGCGATATGGCGTAGGGCAATGGACAACTTTTCGCCCAACTCTTGTTGATTGGTGATGGCAGTGGTGGCCAACTCAGCCCGCACCCGCCACGGGTAAAACGGGTCCTCGTACTCCTCAAACTCCTTGAGCGGCCACCCCTGGGAGCTAATAAACTTGTCGAGCTTGGCAAGACGCTTACGCTTCCGCCGATAAAGCCGTCGGGTTCGCCGGGCTATGCCCGAGGTCGCTAGTCGAGTGGCTGCGGATTTGGCGCTATCCGGGTCGACGCCCGAGTCGTGGATGAGGGAGATAGCGCTGAGGATTTCTGTGGGTTTTCCATCATCATCAATGGCGATGGCTGCCATGCCAATGGAATAAGACCCAACGTCGATTCCCACCCGGTAGTTTACGTTTGCCGAGTTCAAGGCGAATCCTTTCGTAAAAAGAAAGCCGACGGAGGTAAGTCCGTCGGCTGGAGCATTCTGCGCCGGAAACTAGCCGACACTTACTGAGGTTCAACTCTGCAAGCAATGATAAAAGGAAAAACCTTGATTCGCAAGGCTTATTTAGAAAATAGCAAATAGGGAGTAATTGAGGGGGTAAATTACTGTGCAAATAACTATACAAAGTGGCGGGAGTGACAAGGCTTCACGGAGGTAGAAGTTTTTCTTTAGGTAAAACCCCAGTTAATGTTGACGTTTCCACTATTCGGTTGGGAAAATTGTCCCAGATTTGTTGAGCAATTTATTCGTACCATTTTTGCTACATATTTGGTTATTTATAAATTATTCATCTTATTTTTCCGCACTTTAGAGCGTCGTAAAGCTGCTACATGGCTATCTTGCTAACCACAATTTGGTGTGACAATTCGTCATTATTACCGCGATTGAGTGCTACCCAACACCAAGGTATCGCGGGAGATGCTTACCCAGAGTCCCCAATTTGGGTGTACCAATCAGTATTATGGGGCCCAACTACCACCCCAAAATAGCAAATATGCTGGGGTTTTGCATAATTGGAGGAAATGCGATGGCAACCGTACTAGATTACAGCGCCGGGGTTCCCCAGGCTGCCGCCGTCCGTGACGCCGGATACGACGGCGCAGTGAGATATATCAGCCCGCCGCGCGCGGATTGGATGCGCGGAAAACCCATCCAACGTGCCGAAATCGACGACTTTCACGTTCATGGCCTCGACGTGGCTTTCGTCTGGCAATACGGAAAAGAGGCCGATTCTGACGTTATGCGCGGCCGCGACGGTGGGCTGGCCGATGCTCGGGCCGCCAGACAAAAACTCGACGAGCTTGGCTGCGGTAACCATCCCGTGTTTTTTGCCGTGGATTTCGCCATCACGCTTGAACAGTGGAACGTCACGGCGGTTGAATATTTTCGGGCCTGTTGCGAAATCCTGGGGCGCGAAAGAGTCGGGATCTATGGCCACTCCCGTGTGATCAGCTGGGCGGTCGAGGATGGTGTGATCGCTAATCTGGGCGGCGGGAAACACCTGGCGTGGCAGACAATCGCCTGGTCATGGGGCGAATTGTCTAGCGAGGCGGTCCTGTTTCAGCGGGCTGGCCAGGTCACCGTCGGCGGTATCGAATGCGATGTTAATG
The DNA here is from genome assembly GCA_915275065.1 of uncultured Corynebacterium sp. GTDB lineage: Bacteria > Actinomycetota > Actinomycetes > Mycobacteriales > Mycobacteriaceae > Corynebacterium. Next base: position 4,420 of record CAJZGD010000179.1, read on the forward strand.
ACGTCTGGCATCACTACTGGGGCCAAAAACCCGTGTCCGAAGTTGCGCCGCAACCGCAGTCGCAGCCCGAGACGTCCGGGCCGATCGTGGTGCGCTACGACGCCGACTTCACCGCGGACATGCCAGGCGTGGGCTACCGGTCGATCGACAGCATCCAGTCGATTTGCGTCCATACCGTGGAATGCCCGCCGGAACGAGACGGCATTGCCGTGGCCCAATGGCAAACAAACCCCGCCAATGGGTCAAGCTATAACGTGCTTGCCGGCGCCGACGGCATTTTAATTTTGTGCAACACAGATGATTTTATGCCGTATGCCGCAGGCCCCACCGGCAACGCCCGTTGCCTCCACATCAGCCTCACCGGTTACGCGCGCATGAGCCGTGAAGACTGGCTTGACGACGACGCAAAGCTGCGGCGGACCGCCGAACAGATCGCCAGCTGGTCGCAACTGTACGATATTCCCCTGGAATTTATCGATGCCGACCGGCTGCGTGCCGGTGCCCGCGGCGTGCACGGGCATGCTGAAATCTCCGAGGCCTGGCGCGAAGTCAACCACACTGACCCCGGCCCCGGATTCCCCTACGACGTGGTGCTTGGCTACGCCCAGGAACTCCGTAATACCCGCCAACCTTATAACCCCACCCCAACACCCACCCCGGAAACCCCGGAGCAAGGAGAAGAACGGACCATGATTCGCTGGATTTTAGACCAACTTGTCGGACCCGAGTGGGACACCAAGGGGCCACGGTTCACCGGGTGGAAGGCCACGGAAGGCAAAACCTTTGTCGACTTTGTTGCCGACAAGATTCGGCTGATTCCCGAAATCGCCCGGACGGTGGCGACCCTGCCGGAGCGGTTGGACCGGATCGAGAAGATGTTGACGGAGCTTCAGAAACAAAAATAGCCGGCGGCGGTGGGGGACCGGCGGCCCGAACTTGGCGGTGCG
>CAJZGD010000180.1 GCA_915275065.1 uncultured Corynebacterium sp.
GCCACCGGCGCGGCGGGTGCCGCTTGGGGAGCCGCTGGGGCTTCCTCCTCATTATCGACGGGGGCGGTGGTTTCAATCTCATCCTGGTTTTTGAGCAACACTGGGGCATGCCCCTGGTAGCTGCGGTTGAAATACAGCCATCCGATAGTACCCAAGGCCGCCACGAGTAGAACCATCAGCACCACCATGACGATACTGAGGGCCCTATTCCTATTTGCGGCAACCATAATCACTGGTTGTTGCGGGGGTTGGGGTGCGGGCCCGAATGGTTGGGAATTATTGGGTGATTGATAATAATTACTCATTGGTGTATCTCGTTTCATCAACAGGGTGACGTGAAGTCGCCGTTATTATTCATGGTGCGGGGGTTTCCGCCGATGCTGGCGGCGGCACGGCACAGCCTATCGGTGTCAAAACCGTAGTCAATAACAATGCCGTATACGTCATTACCGTCGACGGATGCTCGCAGTGAGGAGCAGGCGCCGGGTTGCAGGAGTTGGGCACCGGGGTTGGCGGTGAGCACGTTTCTGGCTTCCGCGGCGATGTCTTGGCCACTATCAACGATGGAGTGGATGATGAGCACACCGCGGCCATCGCAGGGAATGGTGGCGCCGCCTAGTTGGGGAGAAGTTTGGGGTTCCGGGACTGCGGTTTCCGTGACAGTGACGGTGGGGTTGCCGCTGCGGGCGGCATAGGGGACGTTATTTCCAGCGCTGGTAGCAGTCACGGGGGTAGTTGTGGCCATGCCACCAAGCGCAGTCATAGTGTGGGTAACGCGCTGGTAAATAATGAAGCCAGCCGCACCAATTCCGCCGAACAGGAGGACACCGCTGATGATGATAGCGATGATCAGCCCCCAATTACGACGTTGTTTGGGCATTATCATGTCTTGCTTATCGACGCCCAAGATTGCCGATGTGGTCGTGGGGGAATCATCGCCGCGGTTGGGGTGCCAAGAGGTCATGATACTTCTTTCCAAAAGTAGGTGATAAGGTGCAGTAATGATTCAAACATTAGTATAAACTTTGGGTTTTGAGCAGGGTATGTTTTTGGGGAACGTTCCCCACGGCTCTTAGCTGTTAAAGATCGGAGAACATGGTGCAAGACGACAATTTTGCACACCTGGTGAAACAGGACTTTGAGGTTTTAGAGACCATTGGCGCAGGTGGCATGGGGGTTGTTTATAAGGCGAAGGACGCCAACCTGGAAAAAATTGTGGCGATTAAGGCCTTGCCCTCCCATCTTTCGGGGTTAGATTTGGCTACCCGGTTCAAAAAGGAAATGCAAAATCTAGCGAAACTGCGGCATCAGGCGATCGTACAAGTGCATTCTGGGCGTTCTTTGCCCAATGGGCAGTTGTATTACGTCATGGATTATGTGGAGGGCACAGATCTGGCGCATCTTATTGCCCAACGGCAACAGCAGAATAGGCCGTTTACCGTCGAAGAGACGGTGGAGTTATTACAGCCTATTGCGGAAGCGTTGGATTATTTGCATTATGAGGCGAATCCCCGGATTATTCACCGGGATATTAAGCCGGCGAATATTTTAGTTCCATCAGACAGCGATTCCCCGTCGAAAAGCTTATTGACGGATTTTGGGATTAGTTTGTCGACGGATATGACAAGTTATTCTGACCTGAGTTTGCAGTTGGGAACGCCGAATTATGTGCCGCCGGAGTTTTATCAACCCACCTCGGCACCGAGCGAATCCGGGGATAATTACGCATTGGCGCTAATTGCGTATGAGATGCTGTCGTTGGATAAGGTGCGGAACACGATGAGCACCACGGGGTGGCAAACAACAAATAGGGCAATTCCGAACATACGATCTACCATGCCTGCGGGGTTACGGCTGATGGGACGGCCGCTTCAACGGGTGTTTGCGCGGGCGTTGGATACGATACCAGCACGGCGGTACCGGAAGGCAACGGATTTCATTAGAGCCTTGCAGTCCGCGGATCCGCGGCGGTATCGGATGCGGGTGGGAATCTGGGGTACGACCGCGGCTGTCATAGCGGTGGCGTTGGTGGTGGGAACGGTGATGTTGCATCACCCCACCGATACAAATCGGCAGACACCCCAAAGTTCGACAACGTGGCCGGAAGAACAGGCGCAGATAGCCAAGGTGTTTCCCGAGTTATTGCCCACCGGCCCGGATGATACTGGATGGGATGGCATGAAATGCCAGGCGGTGGCGAATAGTCAGCGTTTGGGGTTGGATTGCGCAAACTACCGGCAGCGGGTGTGGGTGTACCGATATAATTCACAGGAGGATCGGGATGCCATGGCGAATTTTTCTCATAACGATAACCGATGGGTGTTGAACGGCGTAAAGTGCAATGCTGAGGTGCTGTTATCCGACAGTGGTGATGAGGCGTTATTGCTTCCGAAGGAAGATTTGTCCGAGTTTGCAATTTCGGTGCAGGCGCGGGACGCCAAGCGAACGTTGGAGAAGCTACCAATATGCACATAGGAGGAGATTAACCATGCCGGCATCACATCGGGATGAGCTCATTATTAGCGTCGCCACGAACCATAGGCAGGTGTTTCGTTCGAGCCAGGACATATATGTGGGCCGCGAGGGGAATGTGCGGATTGGAGCCGATGATGTAAACCTGCACCGGATCATGTTTGTGGTCTGGCATAATGGCTCAACCTGGATGATTAGAAATAGAAGCAGTTATCTTCCACTTACAATCACCCCGAAACTGCAGCGTTCCCAGGCGGTCATCACCATGGGGCCGGGTTCGGTAGCGTCGCTACCACCAGGTGAAAGCCGGGTCACGTTTTCCACGCAGACCCGAAGCTATATGGTGATGGTTTTCATTCCGACATACGGGAGTGGCCCGTCAAGATTGCGGACAGTGTCTGGGGATTTAACGGTGCTACCGCAGCGGTTTAATGAGGAGCAGGAGCAGCTGCTGAAGATCCTGGCCAAGTTTCAGCATGAAACCAAGGATGTGCCCCCGGTCAAGAAGATCGCCGCGACTTTGGGGTGGACGGATAAGAAGACCAATCAGAAGATCGAACGGCTCGCCAAGAGCCTTGCCACGCAGGGTGAGCGGTTGTTTAAACCGTATCGGCAGTGTGTGGCGGAGTACGCGGAGCGCACCGGTTGGCATAACCGGTGATGCTAAAAACTAGTAGTATTATCCCCCATGAATGAAAGCTTTGTGTTGGGCCACATCATGTCGCGGAATAGTGACCCAGAAACGGTGGAACGAGCAGTAGCAGAGTATCAAAGCACGCCGAATCTTACCAATTTTTGCACATTGCTGTTCATTCCCCCGGCAGATCTGCCGGACACGGTGCTTGACGACGTACCGGGGCGGTTTACCGAGCTCACCCAGCTCTTGGTGGATTCGGAGCAGACGGCGACGTTTCTGCGAGATCACGCCTCCCAGGGTTTCCCGTTTACCTTATCCACGTGGCAACTCCAGTATTGGACTGGGGTGCTTAGAGTGTGCCATGGGATTTACCAGACGAACATACCGTGGGTGTTAGCCGGCTATCAATTGCAGATCCTGGGCCTAGTGGGCCGGGGGAAACGCAATGAGGCCCGGGAGTTATTCCAGCAATTATCCGCGGCGCAGGAAGAATACGGCGCCGAGGTGGTGCGGTTAGAGGAATTAGACCACTATATTCGCCATGCGGAAACCGTCGATAAGCAGGCGCATCGAGCGTCGAACGCGGTTATTATTTATTCGCCGTTTACCGGACGTCTGGTGCCGTTATCGCAGGTGTCGGAGTCGTTTGCGGAGAAATATGCGGGCAAGGGCTATGCAATCTACCCCAGTGAGGGCACGTTGCAGTCACCGGCGGCGGGGACGATTACCGCGATTACATCGCATGGTGGGGCGTATCGGTTGAAAACCGTGGACCCGCTGGGGGCGGATGTGGAGGTGCTCATCCATATTAGTGCCCACCCGTGGGAGCTCAATAACGATTATTTTCAGGTGGCGGTGCGCGATGGGGCGCAGGTGACCGCCAAACAACCCCTCTGCGAGTTTGATATGGAGGCCATGACCAGCAACGATAGCCATAACAGTAGCTCACCGGTGGTGATTAAGCATTATGCGGGCAGTGGCACTATCCGGCCCATCCCTAGTTTTAGTTCGACGAAACAGATTAATGCCGGCGACCCGCTTATCATGATAACCACGTAATCGGTTAACATAACTTCTAGGTCAATCACGGCTTCTACTAAGGACGACAAGTAGTATTGGACCCATGCGTGAAATCTTCGTTCTCAATCACGTTGCATCGAGCGCAACTAACCCCCGGAAGGTTGCTCAAGCGTTGGCGGACTATGAGCAGTCGCCAAGTTTGACGCATTTTTGCGTGCTGCTCTTTATCGACCCCCGTGACCTACCCGCAAAGTTTTTTCAGGATGCCCCGGGGAAGTATTCGGAGCTCACCCAGCTGCTCACCAACCGTTCGAAGGCCTCAAAGTTTTTAGAGAACCGACTGAAAAATGGGTTCCCGTTTAACCTCACCGCCATGCAATTGTTGTACTGGGTGGGGGTTATTCGTGTCACTCATGCCATGTACCGATCGGACATACCCGGGGTGCTTTTGGGGTATCAGCACCAGGTGATGGGGCTGGCCGGCTGTGGGGAGTTGGCGCACGCACGGCAGCTGTTTCACCATCTTGTGGCGGTGCAGGACGCCTATGGCATCGAGGTGGCGAAGGTGGATGTGTTGCAGCAGCATTTCGCCGAGTTCGATAATCACGCCCAACACCCAAGCGACGCCCCAGCCGCAGAGACGCCCCCACCAGCACCCCCCGCGGAGGGCCTGGTGGTGTATTCCCCGTTCAGCGGCAGGCTGGTGCCCCTATCGCACGTGTCGGATAATAATTTCGCCCGCGGCCTGGTGGGCAAGGGCTACGCGGTAGAGCCGAACGAGGGCCGCCTGTATGCGCCCGTGACCGGCACGGTGGTGGCCATTAATTCGTTTGGGTATGCATACACGATCAAGGCACTCAACCCCGCTGGTACTGGGGGCGCGGAGGCCGGCCCGGAGGTCACGATCCTCATCCATATTGGTATTAAAACGTGGAAGTTAAGCAGTAAGCATTTCCGGGTTGCGGTGGGCGTGGGCGAGCAGGTCACCGCGGGGGATCTGCTGTGCGAATTCGACTTGGATGCCATTAATAATGCTGGTGGTGGGGATATTTCTTCGCCGGTGGTCATCACTAATTATCGGGCGTCCCGGTCGTTCAAGCCGGCACCCAAGGTATCGCTGCCGGGGCATATTAATGCGGGCGACCCGCTCATGATTATCCCCCGCAACCCATGACATTCTGCCTCCCCTAGAATGCGGGGTGACATGGGTGTGATGGGCGGGCCGCAC
>CAJZGD010000181.1 GCA_915275065.1 uncultured Corynebacterium sp.
GGCGGCCACATCGTTCCGGCGCCGCTCCGCCGACACCCCCGGTCCCCACTGATTATCGGGGTTGCCACCAGCTGCCGTGTTAATCAGGTTCAAAAACCCGCGGCCATCGGTGCTCGTGGGGGAGTAGCACCCCGAAAACCCAAACGTGCCCCGGTACAGATCCGGGTGCAGATTCGCCAACCGCACCGCCGCACCGCCGCCCATGGACAGGCCACCAATATACCGAGTGCCATTAAACCTCAGATCGGCTTCCCGCTCTAATACAGTGGGCAGTTCGCTGGTCAAAAACGTTTCCCACTGCATTCGCCCCAATAACGGATCGTCCGCCTGCCAGTTGGCGTAATTCGACCCGGACGCCTCTGTGGGCATCACCACCGTCACTTGCTCGCCGCCGAGCTGCTGCACATTCCCTTCCCGCAGCCACCCGGACTCCTTCGGCGCGGTCACCCCATCCAACAGATACAACATTGGTGCTGGCTTGCTTCGGTCCTTCGCGTGCTGCACCTGTACCTGTACCACCCGTCGCATTGCCGGTGACTCTACGAACAATCGTTCGATACCGGGGTGTTGGGCGTCGGCCTCCCGCTTCGCTAACCGGGGCGTAGCATAATCCCGCAGCGAGGTGGCAGGATACGGGTTCGGCCGGAAATAGATGGGCGGCGCCGGCACATATCCGGGCGTTGACCCCAAGAGTCTTTCCAGCTCTGGGGCCAACCGGGGATCCTTCGACATTCGTTCAATCGCACTCGATGACCCCAAATCCCCCACATCAGCAGCACCCGCTGGCGCCACTCCCAGGCTCAGGGCAGCGCTCAGACCTGCCGCAACTAGCCCCCCAAGGATTCGCATCGCTTTTCGACGCATCAACCTCACCGCTTTCCTATCGGATAAATCATGAAATGATTATAGTCCGACGGTTAGGCGTCGAAAAGCTTATTTGCTCATATGCTGCCATGCGATCGGCAACTGCTCCGCAAAATACGGCCAAAAATGAATACCACCCTGCTGATACGTGATCTTCTGGTGGGTCATGCCCTTTGCCCGCATCGCATCATCCAACTCGTGCGTGCACTCATTCGACATCTTCTCCAACACTATCGAACTCGGGATCGCCGCATTCCCCATTGGACCATACTTCGTAGTGATATCCCGGTCCCGGGGCGTCATCACCCCATCCGCCGTAAACACATACACCCGCATATTCTTCAGCCCCTCCGGGTGTGCCGTCACGTCATTCCGCAGCCGCTCCGCCGACGTTCCCGCCCCCCACTGATTATGCGGATTCCCGGCCCCCGCGGCCACCACCATATTCAAAAACTCCCGCCCCATATTACTCGTTGTGGAATAACATCCTGAAAGCCCAAACGTGCCCCGATACCGATCCGGGTACAGGCTCGCCAACCGCACCGCGGCTCCCGCACCCATCGACGCCCCACCAAGATACCGGCCGCCATTAAACTTCAAATCTGCCTCCTGCTCCAACACGGTGGGCAGTTCGCTCGTCAAAAACGTTTCCCACTGCAGCCGACCCAATGCTGGATCGTCCGCCTGCCAGTTCGTATAATTCGACGACCTGGCCTCCGTTGGCATCACCACCGTCACCTGCGCATCATGGTGCAATTGCTGCACCTTCCCCTCCGTTAACCAGCTGGACGTATCACTCGAAGCCGCCCCATCCAACAGATACAACATTGGTGCCGGTTTATTCCGGTCCTTCGCGTGCTGCACCTGTACCTGCACTACCCGCCGCATCGCCGGCGACTCTACGAACAACCGTTCTACATTAGGGTGCTGAGCGTCGGCCTCCCGCTTCGCTAACCGAGGCGTAGCATAATCCCGCAACGAGGCGGCAGGATATGGGTTCGGCCGGAAATATACCGGCGGCACCTGCACATACCCCGGCTGCCCCCGATGCGCCGCCTCATACGCATCCTGCAACGCCCGCGATAACTGGGGATTCCGGGACGCCTCAACCAACGGATCCTGCATCGGCGACAGCGATAACGGCGCCGGCTGCGCCCCGGCCACCATCGGCCCGAACGTCCCAAAACCCGTGGTCAAAACGGCTACCGTGGCCACAATGGTCATCATGATCGCCTGTGTGTTCCTGCCCATAAACCGGTGAACTTTTTTATACGCCATAGCGGCCCTATCAACTTTCTACAACGAAACAGTGGTGACGAGAATCTGATCTATCCGATCTATCGACCACCCACCAACCCACCATTACATCGCACGCTAAGCTTAACCCCATGAGTATTGTCAAAATCAACGCCATTACCGCCGGACCCGGCCAAGAAGCCGAGTTAGAACGCCGATTCGAAGCCCGTAAACATGCGATCGACGGCCACCCCGGATTTGAGGGATTCACCCTCCTCCGCCCCACCAAGGGTGAAACCCGCTATTTCGTATTCACCCAATGGGCAGACGAAGAATCCTACCAAGCCTGGCGTGCCGCCGACACCGGGCACAGCGGCGACCCAGCCGAACGGAAAAAAGTAGCCCCCCACGCAGACCTCATGGAATTCGACGTGGTGTTCGAAGTGAAGGGAGAATAACCCATGGAAGCCGCTGCAGTAGCATCATGGATGTTCGCCGCCGAGGTGCCCATTCCCGGTGATGTGGCCAACCTCCTTATTCCTGGGGAACAAGCTGTCGCCGCCTATCAAACGTTCCGCGACAGTGCTATTTTCACCACCCACCGGCTTATAGTCCGCGACTCCCAAGGCATACGGGGTAAAAAGGTGGAGGCCTATTCCCTCCCATACTCCGCAATCAACATGTGGTCTAGCGAAAACGCCGGCACCCTCGACTTCACTGCCGAAATTTCCCTATGGACCCGCGCCGGGTACATCAAGATCAAATTGGGGCGGGGTGTAGACGTTCGCCGCCTCGACCAGCTCATCGCCCATGTCGTGCTCAATAAGTAACGGCTTCAGAGGGTGGTAATCGCCGCCTGGGCGGGGCTGCTTTCAAGTCCGTTCCAGCCGGCTAGTCTGGTTAGCCGGTTGCGGCAGCCGCGGTTGCGGCGATCGCATCCGCCAGGGGAGTTGGAACAAAACCGAATGCTTGTTCCAGCTCGGTGGCGTCGACAACATAGGGTTGGGTGTATTGGTAGAGCACGGATTTGATTTCCCGCATCATGGGGTTGGTGAGTCCCGCGAGCGTGAGCCCCATTCCCGAGATTTGTTTTACCTTCCCCTTGGGGTTGAGTTGATAGGCGAAGTCGGTGAGGCTGGCATTCCCAGATACCGGTCCCACCCAATACCTATCGCTCAACTGGGGGTTGGTGGCTAAAATCGCAAGGCATTCGCCAATGTCGGGAAGATACGACCAGGCGTGGGGGACGGTAGGGTCGCCGACCACCTTGGCCACCCCGCCGGAAAGAATAGGTTCGATGAATTCGTCGCCGACAATGCTGCCGATGCCCGCGCCCGGGCCAAAGTAGTCACTGGCTCGCAGTTCGGTGACATAGAGGTCGTCGGCCTGTTTGAGCATGCGCCACAATTGGGCGCGGGTGGCACCCTTGGGCTCGGTGGGGGATTCTAAGGATGCGCTGGTAAATGGCCTGGTTTGTCGCCCAAATGGGTAGAGGTTTCCCATGAGCACGATGCGGGAGCCGGTGGCGCGGGCGGCGGCAATCACCGATTCGATAATGAGCGGCCATTCCTCGGGCCACTCTTGGTAGGGCGGGTTGACGCACACGATAATGGATTCGCAGTTCGTGGCGGCGGTGGCGAGGGCCGCGGCATCCGTGGCATCCAACCGCAACGACAGGCATTGTGGAATGGGGGTACGTGACCTAGTTCCGATCTTCACCTGTTGATTTCGGCGAATGAGACTGTGGGCGGCGGCCCTGCCGGTGGGGCCGGCGCCCAGGATAAGGTGGGTGGACATGACGAACTCCAAAAACGAATGGTGCGCGCCGCGTCGCGCGTCGAAAGGCTCAAGGCTGACGCCCAAAAGCTAATAAAGTATCATAACAACAGTCGAACGTTAGCTCGATTGGTTGAGGCGTTATTACACCCGTACTTCTCTAGCGCACCTGATTTTTGTATACCGCATCCCAGCCGGCTTTGAGCTGGTCACCATAGTATTCCCACGCATGAACCCCACCATATTGATAGTGGACAACTTGGTGGGTCATGCCCGCGTTAATCATGGCACGTTCTAAATCGCGTGTGGAGGTATACGAGGCGTATTCCAAAATGGCGGCACCGGGGAGATCGAGGCGGGTGCGGCCGGTGTGTAGCTCAATGTCGTATTTGGTGATGTGGGCGTCCGCGGCAAACAGATAGACCGGAATGTTCCGCAATCCTTCCGGGTGGGTGGAGACGTCGTCGCGCGCCCAGGTGGGGGTTGGTCCGGTGCCCCACGCATTATCGGGGTCGCTGCCGACGCACCGTAAAATGGCCAGGGTCATGCCGCGGCCCATGGTGGATGTGGTGGAATAGCAGCCGGAGAGCCCAATGGCGCCGTGATAGAACTCGGGGTGTTTCGCCGCTAACCGGATTGCCCCGCTGGCCCCCATAGAGAGCCCCCCGATGATGCGGCGCCCATTGAATTTCAGGCCGGTGGCGGGGTCTTCCATGATGCTGGGGAGCTCTTGGGTGAGGAACGTGTCCCATTGGTGGCGGCCTACCTCGGGGTCGTCAGCCACCCAGTTTTCGTAGAGTGAGCCCGATGCCTCGGTAGGCATGACCACTATGACTTGTTCGTTGTTTAAGGCTTTCTCTAATTGGCCTTCCCGCAGCCACCCAGAGCGGCGGGGTGCGGTAACCCCGTCAAGGAGGTAGAGCATGGGGGCGGATTCTTCCGGCCGCGGGGGGAGCATGACTTGCACTTCGACGATGCGGCGCATGCAAGGGGATTCGATAAACCAGCGTTCCACCCGCGGGGCCTCATCGAATACCCGTTTGGCTAATCTAGGGACGTCATAATCCTGATTACTGGTGGCTGGGTGTGCGGTTTCATCAATATAGATAGGGGGAATCCTTCGCCATATTGCTGGGGATTTCTGCACCATTTTCACCGTGAAGGAGATGAGCTTTCGTGCCGTTTTGGTGTTTAGGACTGCAGCAACGAGGGTGCAATATCGCCGGGTGGCCGTTCCGGGTGGAGGCGGGCTGACCGGGGTGTCCACAGTGGAGGTAGCAGTAGAGCGCATAGAAGTTGTATCAGTCATCGACTGTAAAGTTTAAGAGATTCATGAAAGGAAAACACTTTATAGGGGTATGGGGCAGAAAACCGGGAGTATTTCTGCGCGTCAATGTGCCCAACAGACCAATTTCGCCTAAAATCTAATGGCGGATTGCGGTCCCGGCGATGTCACGGCATC
>CAJZGD010000182.1 GCA_915275065.1 uncultured Corynebacterium sp.
TGTTTAAACCGGCGGCGCGACCCCGTCGGGAGCCCCGATGGAAATTATCAATTAAGTTCTGGTCATTGGTGAATGAATGCACGGTTTCTACGTGCCCACCCTGGATGCCATAGTGGTCATTGATAACCTTGAGCACTGGGGTGATGGCATTGGTGGTGCAGGAGGCGGCGGTGATAATGGCATCGTCGGGGGTGATGTCGGTGTGATTGATGCCATAGACCACGTTTTTGAGGTCGCCTTTGCCCGGTGCGGTGAGCACGACGCGGGAGCACCCCGTGGCCTTGAGATGCTGCTGCAGCCCGGCTTCGTCCCGCCACCGACCGGTGTTGTCGACCACGATGGCGTCGGTGATGCCGTAGCTGGTGTAGTCGACGCTGGCCGGATCGTTGGAGTAAATGATTTGGATTTTGGTGCCATTGGCCCAAATGACGTTGTGCTCCTCATCGACGGTGATGGTGCCGTTGAAGGCGCCGTGCACGGAGTCGCGGCGCAGTAATGAGGCGCGCTTTTGCAGGTCGTTGTCGCCGTTTTTCCGTACCACGACGGCCCGCAGTTTGACGGAGCCGAAGGCTGCCTCGCGGGAAATGAGAATGCGAGCCAACAGCCGACCGATGCGGCCGAAACCGTAGAGCACAATATCCCGGGGCGGGGTGGCTGATGCCGGGTTTCCTTGGTCATTGACGGTATCGGCGGGGAGAACTTCCGCGAGTTCGGTGCGGAGGAATGCCTCAAGGTCTTCTGGCTCGCCATGATTGTCGCTGCTACGTTCCGCGTAGCGGACCGCCAGGGTGCCGATATCGATGGATGCAGAGGTGGGGTTGAGCTTGGCCAATGCCTGGACGATCGGGAGGGTCTGCGCGGGGGTGAGTTCGGTGTCAGTGGCGAGTCGACTATATCGGTGGGCTTTGACGATGTCGATGTCGGTGACACCCATGAGGATCCGACCGAAGATAGAGGTAATGATGTTGTTATTGTGATGCAGGTTGTAAAGCAGGGGCAGCATTTCCTGCGCGGAGGTGAGTTTAGTGTTCCAATCTGGAGCCATGGCTGGGTGTGTCCTTAGAGCAAAAGTACGGGCAGATAGGGTGTGAGGCGACTTTTTGGGGCGATCCACACCCCCAAGATACTAATTCAGTTGAGGCTATCTATGTTGGAAATTAAGGAAAGTTTACCCTATTTTAGGGGTGCTTACAATCGGGGTTTAGACTAGATGTGTTTGGTTCCGAAGTAGAAGGATTTGTGGCCCGTATGCTGCTTGCTGTTACGTATGCATTGACCGATGCCATCAATGTGTTGCTCATTGGGGTGTTGGTGGTCATTGGTGTGCTTCTGCCGCCTAGGTCGCGCTATAACCGCATTGCTACCCTCTTGGTCGCTGGCGACTGGTTGGGGGTTTTTCTTTATGCACTGGTGTGCATGTTGGTGTTTGATGGCATTGGCGCCCCGATTAAGCGGCTGGTGGAATCGTCGATATTCGGCATTATTTTGATTGCGGTGGGCGTATTGAGCGCGATCCTGACGTGGCGCGGCGGGGACACTTCGAAAATGATGGCGAAGATTTTGCCGTCGTTACAGCAGCCCTCGTTCAAGACGTTTGCCACCGGGCTGGTGTTGGGGGTGGTGCAGTCGGCGACGTCGGTGCCGTTTTATGCGGGCATTGCGGTGTTGAGCGCCGGCGGGTTTTCCGCTGTGATACGGTATGTGGGCATGGTGGCGTATGCGAGCCTGGCGCTCTCGCTGTCGGTGTTGAGTGCGCTCCTCGTGGGCGCCGTCCGGTTATATCCAGAGAGTCTGGCGGGCCGGTTTTTTGCCTGGTTGCGGGCGCATAAGGAACAGGCAAATGCGGTAGGCGGCTATCTTGTGGCCGTGGTCCTCATTGTGATAGGAATTATGCATGTGTAAAAATCGCTTTACGACGCTGTGACCAGCGGTTTTAGTCACCCTATTAGAAAGTGTTGCCAAATTCACATTAAAAATAGCTGTACCGCTACCCCCGAATACCCCAATGGAGTAGCGATTTTGTTATTTCTACCTCGTAATATAACAATCTTATAAATTTTGTTTTTCGGATTGGTGACGATAGCGTTATGTGTGACAAAGTTAAGTTCATGAAACGCCGTTTCCTAGCCGTAGCTGCAATTTCGATACCTCTTATGATGTTGACGGAAGCCAGCACTGCTCTCGCTGATCAAGCGAGGCCATCCGCGCAATTCGTCCTGCCCAACGAGGTGGTGTCATTGGCGAACCGCTATGGTGTGTTAGTGCCGGAGCGTTTCCAATCCACCCATAATGCCGATATTCGGGGCAGGCTCAAACAGGCAACCGAAAAGCATCTGACCCAATCCGGTCACCACTTAGATCCCAAGGCCACCAAGATCGCTCGCGAGTGGGCAAATCAAGCCGCCGACGGCAAGGTGGAATTCTATGGGGGTTCGGGCAAAGGTAATAACCACTTGGACGAAGGCACCGGAAATATCTACCGGTTTGATCTCGCCGGCGCGGAGGAACACATCAAATGGTTGGGGGGAACCGCCAACTATTCCCCCGACGGTCGCCCCTTCGGGGTGGCCACCGCCACGAAGCACAGCACGATCTTTTTGGTGGAATACTTCCTTAATTAATCGGCAACCATGGGGAAGAGCTCAAATTCTGGGTGCTCTCGTTCGATAAACGCCAATTTCCACTTATCGCCAAACAGTGCGATGAGTTCGCCATCCGTTGCGCGGGTAAAGATTTCCACGCCTCGCTGTTTCGCTAATTCCGAGGCGCTTTGTGACGTGGTGCGGCGGGCCACCGAATAGGGGATAGGTTCGGCCACGGTTTCTACGTTGTATTCGTTTTCCATGCGGGCCATCATCACTTCAAACTGCATGGGTCCCACCGCCGCCATTACCGGTGCGGCATCGCCCCGGGCGTCGTTCCGCAGGATTTGCACCACCCCCTCGGCAACCAATTGGTCGAGGGCCTTGCGGAACTGCTTGTACTTGCCCAGGCTCTTGGCCCGAAGCGTGCGGAAATGTTCGGGGGCGAATTGGGGCATTGGGGGGAATTGGATCTTTTTCCCGGTGTAGATCGTGTCCCCTGGCGCTAGGGATCCGGCGTTGACGAGGCCAACGATGTCGCCCGGGTAGGCGGTTTCCACGGTGGATCGGGTGCGGCCGAAAACTGTCAGGGCGTATTTCGTCGAAAAGCTCCGGCCGGATTGGGCGTGTGTGACCTGCATGCCGCGGTCGAACTCGCCGGAGACGATGCGCATGAACGCTAGGGAATCGCGGTGGTTTTTGTCCATGCCTGCCTGCACCTTGAATACCACCCCGGAGAAATCCGATTCGACCTCCCGAAACGCACCGTCTACCGTGGTTCGACCCGCCGGCTGGGGTGCGAGTTTGCAGAGGGCGTCGAGGATTTGGTGCACCCCAAAGTTCAGCATTGCCGAGGCGAAGATCACCGGGGAGGTGATGCAGTTGAGGAAGAGTTCTTGGTCGTGGACGGCACCGTCGGCGGCAAGGAGTTCGACTTCTTCCGCCGCGGTGTCCCATGCTTCGCCTTCCCGGTCCGCCGCCGCGGTGGGGTCGTAGTGTTCTTCGGGGGCGATGGTGGAGCCGCCGGCGGTGCGCACGAAGTGGATATATTCCTCTGCCGAACCATCGTCGGTGATGCGGGCGAGCCCCCGGAAGTCACCTGCTGCCCCTACCGGCCAGTAGAGGGGGGTAGGTTGTAGCCCGATTTCGGAAACGATCTCGTCTACCAGCTCTAATGGTGTGCGACCCGGGCGGTCCCATTTATTAATCACAGTGACGATTGGCAGTCCGCGGGCCTTGCAGACCCGAAATAGTTTGAGGGTTTGTGGTTCCAAACCTTTGGCGGCGTCAATGAGCATGACTGCGGCATCCACTGCGGTGAGTACCCGGTAAGTGTCTTCGGAAAAATCGGCGTGGCCTGGCGTATCCACCAGATTAATCATGTAAGGTTCCCCAGTGTGGCCGGTGGGTGCATATTCGAATTGCAGCGCCGATGACGCGATGGAAATACCCCGGTCCTTTTCCATTTCCATCCAGTCAGATACCGTGGCTTTTCGGCCGGCCTTGCCGTGCACCGCCCCGGCCTCGGAAATGACGTGGGCGTGTAGTGCTAGTGCTTCCGTGAGTGTGGATTTGCCGGCGTCGGGGTGGGCAATGACCGCGAAGGTGCGGCGGCGATGCGCTTCGGTGAGTGTGGACATTATTGCTTTCCGATTTCCTTCCGTTGCAGGGGTTGATATTCCATAAAACCTTAGCTCATGTGGTTCTCCTTATAGCTTGCTAATGGAAAACCCTGGGGTATTCCGGGATAATCCCAGGTAAAAAATCCAAGAATCGCCAGAAGAATATTAAAAGAATCTAATTTTAGGCTATAATTGTTTTATATTTGGGTATTTTTGGTGAGGAATCTTCCACGGTATTTTTGAGTTTTAGTGATAATTATTTTTTGGGTTTTGCTACAAACCATCGGGAGCGTAACACGGGTCTGGGTGTGTTGTAGGGGTGGCCAATATTGACATGACTACCACCGACTGTAATAAGCTACTCTTAGATAAGCATGGGTGTTAAATTAGATTTTCCATTGTAAGGTTGTGTCCCACCGTGTCTCACCCTTCCGTACTACCTTTTAAGGAAAATAAAAGGTACCATTACAAGATCTAAAGAGCAGAAGGATTTCAAAATGGCGATCGAACAAGCGTTATCGAAACAAGCTGAAAAAGTTCGGGAACTGAAACCGTTCATCGACTCCACGGTGGCAACCAAGACCACGTTCCTCATGCCTTTTGTCAATAATGTTCTTGGTTACGACGTTTCTGACCCCCGGGAGGTTCGGCCGGAATATCCCGTCGGCAATGGGGAATCCGTCGACTTCGCCATCGTTGATGGCAGCGATTTTCGAATATTGGTGCTGTGTGAATCCATCCAGCATTCCTTGAGTTCCATGCGGCGCGATCAGCTTGTTCGCGCTATCCATGCCCTGGGCGCCGACTACGGCATTTTGGGCAATGGTGAGTTTTTTGAAGTGTTTGCCAAAGGTGAGCCAGTTTTCAACTTTAATGTGGCTCAACCACCGTCCCACGTGATTACAGGGTTGAAAAAATTGTCAAAAGCCAACTATGAGAACGATTATTTCGCTTCTGCCAGCCAAAACTCTGCACAGAACGATGAGTTAGTTTCCGCCATTCGTGACCTCTTGGCCTCCGATCTGCAAAGCGCCGACCCGGAGTTGGTGGATTTCCTCGCCGCGAAGCTTGCCGCCCGCAAGGGAGCGGCCCAGCCGGCGCAGCCGCAG
>CAJZGD010000183.1 GCA_915275065.1 uncultured Corynebacterium sp.
CCGCCACGATCCCATGGTTGCTGTGAATAGTTCCGACGTCGACCCGCTGCCGCACCAGATTCGGGCCGTGTATGAGGAACTGCTCCCTAGAGTCCCCCTGCGGTTTCTGCTTGCCGACGATCCTGGCGCGGGAAAAACCATCATGGCTGGCCTGTATTTGAAGGAACTTATTCTGCGCTCTAGCTGTGAACGCGCCATCATTGTGGTACCGGGTGGTCTGGTGGAGCAGTGGCGGGACGAGCTCGCCCAAAAATTCGACCTCCACTTCGAAGTGTTCAATGCCGCCAGCGATGACTCCACCGGTAAAAACCCCTTTGATGTGCACCCCTACCTCATCGTGCGCATGGATCAGATTGCGCGCAATGATCGTCTCATGCGGTTGCTGGAGCAAGTGAAGTGGGATGTCGCTATCGTCGATGAGGCGCACCGCATGTCCGCCCACTATTCCCTGTGGGCCGGGGAAATCAACGCCACCAAACGGTTCAAGCTGGGGCAATTACTGTCGGAAACCTCCCATAACTTTCTGCTCATGACCGCCACCCCGCATTCCGGGAAGGAGGAAGACTTCCAATCGTTCATGTCCCTGCTGGATAGAGACCGATTCGAGGGCCAATACCGGCAGGGGATTCACCGGACGGACACCAAGGGCCTCATGCGCCGCATGGTGAAAGAAGACCTGCTCACGCTCGATGGCCGGCCCCTGTTTCCCGAGCGTTGGGCCTACACCGTTCCCTACGAGTTGAGTCGTGCTGAGCGCGATTTATACGAGCAGGTATCTGACTACGTGCGTGACGAAATGGGGAAGGCTGACGCCATTCAGGATGGGAAGCGCCGCAACAATGTGGGGTTCGCGTTGATGGTGCTGCAACGGAGGTTGGCGTCGTCCCCGGAGGCGATTTTGCGGTCGTTAGAGCGTCGTAAAGCAAAATTGCGACGAAGCCAGAGAGAATACGATGCCCCCAATGACTACGACAGCGCCGTGTCGGAAACCAATTGGGCGGAGCTGGAACATCAGGTCGACGAGGTGGTGGATCGCGCGACCGCAGCCCAAGACCAGGTGCAGCTCACGCACGAAATCACCGTGCTGGACGGGCTCATTGCGACGGCCCGGCGGGTGCGCAACCAGGACGAGGATCGGAAGTGGGTGGAGCTGCGCAAAATCCTGGAAAGCAAGGTGCTGACCGGCACGAATGGGGAAAACCGCAAGATCATTATCTTCACCGAACACCGCGATACCCTCACCTACCTGGAGGATAAAATCAGCACCCAACTGGGCAGCACCGACGCTGTTGTTACCATTCATGGGGGCACGCCGCGGCATCTTCGCCAGGCCATCCGCGAACAATTCGCGCACGACCCTCGCACCCTCGTGCTGCTCGCCACCGACGCTGCTGGCGAGGGGCTCAACCTGCAGCGTGCCCACCTCATGGTCAACTATGATCTGCCCTGGAACCCCAATCGCATCGAACAAAGATTCGGTCGCATTCACCGTATCGGTCAGCGCGAGGTCTGCCACCTCTGGAACTTGGTTGCCCGCAACACTCGCGAAGGCGATGTGTTTAACCGGCTGCTCGAAAAAATCGACACTATGTCCGAAGCCTATAACGGCAACCTCTTCAACGTGCTCGGCGACACCAACTCCTTCGACGGCCGTCCCCTCAAAGACCTGCTTATCGACGCAATCCGCTACGGTGACAGGCCAGAAACTAGGCGGCGGCTCGATAGAATCATCGACGCCAGCGTCTCCAAAGGGCTTGATGAACTCCGCGCCAAACGCGCCCTCAGCGAAGACATATTCAGCAGCCGCGAACTCGACCAAGTGCGAAACACCATGCGGGACGCCGAGGAACGCAAACTGCAACCCGGATTCATCCGCTCCTTCTTTATTCCTGCATTCAAACGTTTGCGCGGATTGATTGATAAACGAGAATCTGGTTGCTACAAGGTCACGTATGTGCCGTCGCTGCTTCGGGACATTGCCAGCCGCCAGTACGAGTGCGTCACCTTCGACGTTGACTACATGCACCCCGCCGGCACCCACCACGATGCCGCCCTCATCGCGCCGGGTCACCCGCTGCTTGATGTGGTGCTGGACCGCACCATTAAAGATCTGAAACCAACCCTGGCCCAGGGCACCATTTTCGTGGACCGGAGCAGTAAACAACTCACCACCCCGGCGCTGCTCTACATTGTGGAACAGCGCATCACCGCAGGTGGGGACGAAGACACGCTCTACCACCATTTCGACTACCTGCTGGTTCCCCAAGACAGTGACACCAATGTGAATGTCTCAGATGATGGTGACATTACCGTGACCACGACGCCACCATTCCTCGACTACGACACCCCCAAGGACGAAGAACGCGTCATCATTCAGAACATCATGCGCGATCCCATGCTCCGGTCCTGGTTGCGCAAAGACCATGGTAGAACCGTGAAATTATGGGCGTCCCGGAAGGGAACCCAGCCACGCATGGACGAACTGGAGCGGCAACGCCACGCAGAAACCCAGCGGGTGTGGGACCAGGTAAAAAACCGGTTGACCACAGAAATTAACTATTGGGAACGAATGATTAGCCAGTTGCGGCATCAGGAGCGAAACGGGCACGTGAACCAGCGCCTCGGCTCCAAGGATGCGGCGGCCAAGGTGGCTGACCTGGAGCAGCGGCTCGAACTGCGGAAACGCGAGAAGGAGCAGGCGTCATGGTTGAATGCGGGAACACCCCTGATTCGCGGCGTGGCCCTGGTCATTCCCGGCCACCTCATCGACGCGCACTCGGCGCCTAACGCGAAGAAGCAGGCGGCGACGTTCGCTAAGGAAACCCAGGAGGTGGAGCGCCGGGCCGTGGAAGCCGCCCTTGCCGCCGAGCGGGCCCTGGGTCGGGTGCCGGAGGAAATGCCGCGCAATAATCCCGGCTTCGACATTCGCTCCACCGACCCTGCCGACCCGCTTGCCCACCGGTACTACCTGGAGGTCAAAGGCCGCATTGCAGGCTCGAACACGTTTACGATCACCAATTCGGAGATTAATTTCGCCCAAAATCATAAAGACACCCACCGCCTGGTGTTAGTGTCCGTACACCCCGATGGGCCCGAGTTTGATGAGGTGCGCTATGTCACGCATGCGTTCGATGACATGGAGGCGTCCATGAGCACGCATTCCCGCAACGAGAAATGGTCCCACTATTGGGGCCGGGGTGGCGCACCAGTATAGTTATTGTTCAGCTACCTGATGATTCTTAAGAAAGACCGACATGACCACCGTGAAGAAGAAACTGATCGAGACGTCACTACCGCTCGAAGCCATTAATGCGGCATCCGCGCGCGAGAAATCCATCCGCCACGGCCACCCCTCTACGCTGCATTTATATTGGTCCCGCAAGCCCTTAGCCACAGCGCGGGCCGTGCTTTTCGCCCAGCTTGTCGACGACCCGGCGTCGCGGCCCGACGAGTTTCCCACGGTGGAATCCCAGGATAAAGAACGCGCCCGCCTGCATGCTCTTATGGAAAAACTTATCATTTGGGAGAACAGCAATGATGAGAAGCTCCTGGAGCAGGCTCGGGAGGAGATACGTAAGAGTAATGACGGGAAATTGCCTGCGGTTGTGGACCCGTTTGCGGGTGGCGGCTCGATTCCACTAGAGGCCCAACGCCTGGGATTGGAGTCACACGCCAGCGACCTCAACCCGTTGGCAGTGCTGATTAATAAGGCGCTCATTGAGATTCCTCCGAAGTTCGCCGGTTGGTCACCGGTGTTCCCCGGGGTTGCGGAGGAACAATCATCATGGCTGCGCACCGAGGGCCTGGCTGCCGACGTGCAGCACTACGGTCAGTGGCTGCGGGATGAAGCAGAGAAACGAATCGGCCACCTATACCCGAAGGTCACGGCCCCCGGCGGCACGGAGCATACCGTGATTGCTTGGAAGTGGGCCCGAACCGTCATCAGCCCCAACCCTGCTAACCCGATTGAAACACCGTTGGTGAACTCCTGGTGGTTGAGCAAGAAGAAGGGCAAGGAAGCCTGGGTGAAGGCCACCGTTGTGGACGGGCAAGTACAGTACGAAGTGCAGCATAATGCGGATGGGCCGAAGAAGGACGAGGATGGGACTATTAAGCATGGTAAAGGTGCTTGGACGGTGGGGGATGGGACGCCTTTCAGCTACGATTACGTGCGCGAATCGGGGAAGAGAGGCGAGATTGGCGCGCACCTCATTGGTATTGTTGCTGAGGGAAACCCAGGTCGGTTATATCTTTCACCCACACCAGAACACATACAAGCTGCCAAAGTTGATGCCGGAGATGCTGGGATTATTGGTGAAATTGCTACGAATCCCCGCTGGTTTTCGCCACCCGCGTATGGGATGCGGGAATTTTCCGATCTCTTCACCAACCGCCAACTTGTAGCCCTCACCACCTTGAGCGATCTGGTTTCCGAGGCGCGCAGCAAGGTTCTCGAAGATGCTTTGGCAGCAGGCATTCCCGCAGGTGAACGCCTAGAAGACGGTGGTGCGGGAGCTGAAGCATACGCTGATGCGGTGGCGACGTATTTGGCGTTGGGCGTGAGTCGAACAGCAGATTATTGCAATGCTTTGTGTACCTGGCATACCACTGGTGATAAGGTCACACATCTATTTACTCGACAGGCAATCCCAATGACTTGGGACTATACGGAAACTAATATTCTATCCAACTCTTCTGGGAATTTTTTGGGCCAACTTAAGTGGGTTGTTAAAGTAATTCAGCGTTTGCCTGCTGAAATAAACGGGGAGGCCAATCAGATCAGTGCAACATCGCGCGATTATGCTGGTTTGGTTGTGTCCACTGACCCGCCTTACTATGACAACATTGGATACTCGGATCTATCCGATTTCTTCTACGTGTGGTTGCGGAAATCATTGCGAACGATTCATCCCTCGGTGGTGGGGACCATGCTCACTCCCAAGGCCGATGAGTTGGTGGCAAACCCTTACCGCCACGATGGTAAACAAGGTGCGGAAAAATTCTTCATCGAAGGCTTCAACTCCGTGTTCCACCGTATCCGGGAAGACGACGCCAACCCTGATGTGCCCATGACCGTGTACTATGCCTACAAACAGCAAGACAGCGGCAAAGATGGCACCTCATCCACCGGCTGGCATACCCTGTTAGACGGGCTCATCCAATCAGGATGGGAGATCACCGCCACCTGGCCCATGCGTAGCGAACTGAAAAACCGCATGCTCTCCCAGGGAACTAACGCCCTCGCGTCCTCCATCCTTCTGGCCTGCCGGCCCCGCCCTGCAGAAGCCCGGGCCG
>CAJZGD010000184.1 GCA_915275065.1 uncultured Corynebacterium sp.
GCGGGGTGGGTGCCGGCCGACCCCATCACGTTACGGTCCTCGTGGAACATCATCATTTCCTCGGTGTTCGGCACCTCATACCCGCAGGCCCCCGTGTCGGACCTATACCTGTTTGACACCAAACAGGATTTTGCCTACCAACAGGAGGTGTCGGGCAATGCGTCACAGCGGCACCACGTGCGGTTTTGGCGGGTACCGGAAGGGTGGGTACTGCCGGGCGGTCACCGGGCGGATTGGTTGGCCGCCGGCACCTACGACCGGTCGGTGGGGTTTTCCAGCTTCACATTCCAATTCACCCACAAGGTGGATGCCGACACCGACCTGGAGCGGGACTACATTGTGAAAACCCTACGGTTTAGCGACCACGACATTGGGGTGGAGGTGATCCGGGACTTTTCCACCGCCTACCACCAGCGCAACGGTGGGGGCGACAAAATCAACACCGACGGAAACCTGCCAATTGTCGATGTGCGCGACGCCGCCCATCGCACCCCCATGCCGGCACCCAAGAAACCGCTCCGGAAGTGGAAAGACCCGGCCGACCACGGGGTGCCGCCCGTGTCGCTCCTTGTTGCCGGCGGGCTGCTCGTCCTCAACATTGCGGGGGCAATCCTGTTAGGCATCTCCGCCCTCACCGGCCAGGATTGGGGTTGGCTGCTTATCGACGACGGCGCCGACGATCCCTGGTGGATCCTGCTGCTCATGCAGCTCATGTCCCTCATCCAAATCGTCTTGCTGATAGGCACCCTCCTGCGGCACAGATGGGCCCGCATTGGGCTCATGGTGTTGTGTGTGATCTCCGCGGCACAAACACTCATCGCATTAACGGGGGAAACCACATCGTTTCGGGCCGTGTCGTTCGCATTTCTGTCAGTATTTGTGGTGCTGGGGGTGAGCGGCGATAAAGTCCGGGAATGGGTGTCTGCGGAGCATACGACGTTACGAACCAAGCAGCAACCGTCACGACGCCCCTACCCCCGACCGTAGAATCGGTGCTATGAACAAAAGATCCGTGATGGTATCCGCCATCCTCGCGGCCATTGCGGTTGTCACGCCGACGGCAACCGCACAACCCGCCAACCCCGACGGGCTGGTCGCCGCCTACCATCTCACCACCAAAGACGGCTGGTCCAACGATCTGCAAAGCATCGTGTGGAACGAAAAAGCCAAACACTACGACCTGTACTTCCTCCACTCCGCCGACGGCGCCGAAAACCCACTAGGACCCAAAGGCCAAGATTGGTACCACACCACAACCACTGACTTTGTGCACTTCACCGACCAGAAGCAAGCCATCCCCGCCAGCGGTGGGCACGCCACCGACGGGTGGAAATCCGCCTGGACCGGTTCCGTTATCAACCGCGGCGGCACCCCCACCGCCTACATTTCCGGCCTGAAGAAAACCGACGGCTCCCAAAACATTTGGGCCGTGGCCAGCACCGACGGGGGCGCCACCTTCACGAAACCACTCAATGATGGCAAGCCCGTGCTCGACATCGCCGCCCCTGGCGCCTCAGCCAACCGTACCGACGAACGCGACCCCTACGTGTTCACCTACAACGGGAAAACCCTCATGTATGTGGCCGAAGGCGACCACATCGGGGTGTACCGCTCTACCGACGGCATCCGCTGGACCAAAGCCGATGCGGCAGGAGAAGCAAAAATCCAGCCCGCAACCTTCTTCCGCGGCCGCACCTGGGCCGATAACGCACCGGTTGAATGCCCCGTCCTGAAAACCATGAAAACTCCCACCGGTGACAAACAAGTCCTCTTCTTCGGCGCCAAAGACGCCAGCCGCGGGGAAACCACCGGCACCTACTACACAGTGGGCCACCTCGACGCCAACGGCATGTTCGTCGCCGATGCCGACACCCAACGCCTCGACCATGGCCCCGACTACTATGGTGCCAACTTCACCGGCAGCACCGACATCACCACCGCGGAAGCCACCATCACCTCCCTGGGCTGGGTGGGCAACTGGAATTACACGGCCGATGGGGTGCACGCCACCGACAACGGTAGTGGCCCCTACCTGCGTCGACTAGGGTCCTATAGCCTGGCCAGGGAGCTCACCCTGGGGGCGGACAACCGTATCACCCAAAAACTAAAAACCAGCGATCTGAAATATCGCAATGTGAAAACTCACACCGGTGTGACCAAAGACAAGCCCATCTCCGCCACCGGAAAAACCTGGGTTGATCGGAAAGACACCAATGGTGACGTGTACGGGCTTTATGACGTCCCCGACCAGGATGCTGCCCAAAAGCACACCCTGCGCTTCCATAACACCGCTGGTAACTATACGGGTCGGATCTACATTGACCTGTGGCAGGGCGGTGACTGGGTGCGGTTCAACTACGACCCCACCGATGGCTGGTATAACGTGAAGGCCCGCGCCGGGGAGCTCGATAACAGCAAGAAGGGGCAGGATTCCACCCACTATTATTTTGATGGGCTTTTGGGTAATGGCAATGGGTATAGCGCCCAATCCTTGGTGCAGGACCAGCGGGATATCACCCTAGAGGTGTACACCGATACCACCTCGGTGGAGTTCGTGTTCCCTAATGGGCACACCTTCACGATCGCTAGGTTCTCCCAGTCGGACAAGCAGGACTTCAAAGTGTTTACCGAGGACCCGACCGGCAAGAACACCGTCGACATTGAGGTGGGGGACGTGGGGAGGTAACGATACGAGGTTGGTGGTGGGGTGTGCAACGATCTGGCAACAATAACCTACAAAGTATTGCTTAGGCTAACCATTATTCTGTTATGATGCTCGCGGTAAATCTGTGATTGTCATAAGGAAATAACGATGAACTCTGAACTGCTGGCACCAATCAAAGGGCGGCTTATCGCAGTCATACTACTATCGGTACTCACAGCCATTGCCACAATCATTCCACTAGCAGGCATCGTCTACATCGCAAAAATCTTCCCCGACGGTAACCACCAACATATCTGGACCATAGTCGCAGTCATCATCATTGCCGCTATCATCCGAATGGTCGCAAACGGCATGTCCGGTATGCTCTCCCACAGTGCCGACAACGACCTGCAACTAGCATTACGACGCCAGCTGGTAGGGCATATTCGCCGCCTGCCGCTAGGTTGGTTGGATTCACATCGCTCAGCCGGCATCATCGGATCAGTGGAAAAAGATGTGGCTGATGTGCATCAACTCATTGGCCACACCATCAATGAAGTGATCGTTGCCCTCCTCGTACCACTTTTCTCCCTCATCCTGCTCTTCACCATCGACTGGCGCATCGCACTCGTAGCACTCATCCCCATGATTATCACCATCGTCCTCATGGGAATCATGCTCTCTACCGGTCAAACACTACAAAAAGAATACGGCGAAGCCAACCAAGCCATGACCAGCGCAGTCATCGAATTCGTCCGTGGCATTGCCGTCATGAAATCCTTCGGCAACACCCACACCGGTAGCTCCCGCTACACAGACCGCGTCAATGGGCTTGTAGGCGCCTGGTCCCGCTGGTCGCGACAATCCACTATCTATCTTGGGCTTATCGACGTCGTTGTCTCCCCAGTCACCGTCCTGCTCGTCATGTGTGGCATTGGCCTTGCCTGGCGCACTGACGACGTGCCCCTTGGGCTCATTGCCGGCCTTGCTCTCGGCCTCGGACTCTCTGCAGCAATAGTGCGAGTCGCCATGAACTCCGAATCTATCGCCACCGGAATAGCCGCTCTTACATCCATCGCTCATGTACTCCACACCTCGACCATCCCGGAGCCCGAAAAACCACAGCATCCAGGGGTTGGACCATTAGTCGCCGATAACATCACCTTCAGTTATGACGACTCCACCCCGGCATTAAGCAATGTCACCGCCCGATTCGACCCTGGAACTATCACTGCCCTGGTTGGCCCCTCCGGTTCCGGCAAATCCACTCTGGCGAAACTTCTTGCCCGTTTCTACGATGTGGCCGAAGGAACGATCAGCATTGCCGGCGTCGATGTCCGTGACATTGCTACGGACGAGCTCTACCGCACCATAGGGATGGTTTTCCAAGACCCCCAACTACTCAACGTTTCCATCCGCGAAAACATCCGCATGTGCCGTCCCGATGCGACCGATGATCAGATTATGGCCGCGGCGCGCCGGGCTCGCATCGACACCGACATTACCCAATTACCCCGTGGTCTCGATTCCATTATTGGGGTAGACACCAACCTATCGGGCGGGCAGGAACAGCGCATTGCCATTGCTCGGGCGTTCCTTGCCGATACCCCCATCCTCATTTTGGACGAAGCCACCGCCTATGCTGACCCTGACTCCGAAGCCGCTATTAAGGCAGCCATTGATGAGCTAGCGCGGCATCGGACGGTTATTATGATTGCGCACCGGCTATCCACCATCATTGCCGCCGACCAAATTCTCGTGCTCGAATCAGGTCGTATCGCAGAACGTGGCACACATCAAGAACTTCTGGAACAAGGCGAACTATACCCAGAACTGTGGCACACATTTGCTGGGACGGAGGCTCAATAATCATGATCCGTGACTTATATGCCATTGTTGATAAACCAGCCCAGCGCATGCTGACCATGTTGCTCATTGCCTCTACACTGGCAGCCGCAGCGCAGGGCATTGCTTTTGTGGGACTATTCCCCTTCCTCACCAGCTTCATTTCCGGCGATGATGCGGTGAGCCGATGGTTGATGCTTATCCTCATCGCCACTATTATCCATGCGGCATTGGTGCTGTTTACCGGTTTCATTGGCCGCGCCAGTTCTGCCGCAATTCTCCGTTCCCTCCTCTCAATGTTGGGGGAGCGGATCAGCCGGCTGCCACTGAGCTATTTCCGCCAAGGAGTAGATGGCAGCCTGGCTGATATGGCATCTTCCGGGATCGGGTTTGCCGCCGCAGTGCCGCACGTTGTGGTTCGCCCCGTCATCACCGGCATAGTCACGCCTGCGGTCATTGCCTTAGCTACCTGCATCATTGATTGGCGGATCGGCATCATCATGATTGGTGCGGCACCACTATTATGGTTGGCCTATCGACGCATTGGTGCGGCCAGCGGTGAATCCGATCACCACCACACCGAGGCTGTCGCAGAAGTGACCACCAGGCTTATCGAATTCACCAGGTCGCAAAGCGCCATTAGGGCTGCTGGGCCGAACTCTATCGGCGATCAGGTTGTCGATAACGCCCTGCAACGCCAACATGATACTTTCGCCCAAGCCACAGCAACCCAAGGGGCAGCCATTGGACGCCTCGGCGGCCTGGAGCTTGGGGGGGTTTCGGAGAGCGTCGTGGTGG
>CAJZGD010000185.1 GCA_915275065.1 uncultured Corynebacterium sp.
GACCCCGCGCTGGTTGCCCCACCTGCGCCCAGGGGCGCGACTAATCGTTTGTGGGTGAAATGCCACCACACATAGCCACCGGCCGCAATGGTTGCCACGGTAATGAGCAGGCAGATCAGGGCTGAAAGCCATTGCCCGGCGGCGGCGAATGCGGCAAAGCCGGCGGCGGATGCCAACGGCGTCCACTGGAGGATATTGCCGTAGCGCACCAGGTCGAGGGAGTTGTCTGAGCCGTTGAAGATCGAGGAGTAGGCCAGCCAGCCCACGACGAAGGCACCGAAGGCCACATAGATTTGTTTGTTTTTGCTGCTACTGCTCTGGTTGGCGCTGCCGGACATCGCCATTGCTAAGGATTCCGCCACCACAATAACCAATAGCAGGCTCAGCACCATGGCCACCACCAGCACCACAACCGCTATTATCCCGGCGCTTCCGGCGATAGCGACGGCCGCAATGATTGCGGTGACGGTGGTACACACCACAGCCATGAAGCCGCGAATTTGCAGCACTTGGACGAGGAAGAAGCTGGGCATGAGCTGCCGGGCGGTCAGCGGCAGGGCGGAGAACGATTCGGGGGAGAGTTGGCCTTCACCGGAGGGAATCATGATGGCGATCATGATGTAGGCGGCGGTACCAATTCCTACCGCTCCGGCTAGGGATGCGTAGCGTCCCGTGGAGAGGTCCGGGCCCATGACGATACTGAAGGCTGTGAGCCCGATGAAGGCATACATGCCGATAAAAATGTTGATAAACATCGCGCTTTTATTGCTCTTGAGGGAGCGGGTCCACAGCAGGTAGTGGAGTTTTAATAAAATCCGGGTGATGTTCGGAGCGGGCGCCGGCGTGGGGGCTGGTGCTGATTCTGCCGGCATTGGTGATGGTGGTGGGGTTGATGGCATGGGGTTTGTCATGGTGGGTCACCGCCAGGTTTCTGGGCCGTTGGAGTATGGGTTATTGAAGCGGGGTTTTTGTTGTTCGGTTTGGTTCTCTTCCGGTTTTTCGTGCTCCGACGGTTCCGGTTGTGGTGGCTGGTTTTGTGAGGGTTGCCGGTGGTGTCCCGAGTAGGGTTGCTGGGTTGGGGCAGGGTCCGGGGTTCCCACGGCAGGTGGGTAGGAGTCGATTTGTTGGAATTGGTCTGTGTAGGGATTCCCGGAGTAGGGCTGGTCCGGGTAGGATTGCCCAGCTCCCGTTCCTGTCCTCGTTCCGGCCCCAGGCTCGGTCGGTGTGGGGTTGGAATATGGTTGTGGTTGTTGCCCGTATTGGGGTGGGTTGGGATAGTTTTGGCGCGGGTTTGGTTGTGGATTAGGCGGTGACGAGTAGGGGTATCCCGAGGGTGTGGGGATGGTGCGTCCTGATTGTTTTTCCCTTGGTTGTTCCGCTTGGGGTGGTTGGCCGTATGGTTGCTGCCCGACCTGTGGCGGTGATGCGGGTGGGTAGCCCTCTGGTTGTGCAGGCTGTGCGGCGGGTTTGTCGGCAACGGGTGGGGTGTTTCGCGGCATCCTCAGGGGGTAGGGCGGGCTGGTTCGTGGTGGTTCAACACTGCGGAGTGCACTGACGTTGAATTGTTCGGTTGGTTCCGATCCCAGGTCGTCCGGCTCACCCATGGAAGTATTGGAGGGGACTGGTTGGGGTGGTTCTTGCCGCCCGAATTGTCCTGGCTGGTTGGGTTGCTCGGGTTGCATGCCACGCTGATCTGGCTGACCCAGTTGACCTGGCTGCCCTGGTGGGGTTGGTTGCCCAAGAGGTTGCTCGGGCTGGTTGTGCTGCAACCATTGCAATTGGCCTTCGGTGAGTTCACCACCACCCACAATGGAAACAAACAGGTCAGTGAGTGAGGTTTGGGCGGCGAGTTCTTTCACATCGCCTTCCAACCGCACGGTACCGTGGTGGATAATAGCCACCCGATCGCACAAACCTTCGACAAGTTCCATGACGTGGGAGCTTAAAATAACGGTTCCACCCGCCGCGGCGTAGGCGCGGAGGATTTGTTGGATGACGCGGCTGGAGACCGGGTCGACGGCTTCGAGAGGCTCGTCGAGGATGAGCACGTCGGGGTTATGGATGAGGGCACCGGCGAGTAGGATTTTTTTCGTCATGCCCGCGGAGTAGTCGGCGATGTATTTGTCGGTGGCTTCTTCCAGGCCGAGCGCGTGGAGAAGTTCACTGATGCGGGAGGCGAGGTCGGCTTCGGGAATGCCGCGGAGGGCACCAAGGTATTGAAGATATTCTTCCCCGGTGAGGCGGTCGAAGACCGGGAGGCCGTCGGCAAGCAGCCCCATGGCGGCCTTGGCGGGGATGGAGTCATGCCACATGTCAAAACCGCAGATTATTGCCTGGCCGGCATCGGGGCGCAGAAGCCCGGTGGCCATGTTGAGCATGGTGGTTTTACCTGCACCGTTGGGGCCGACAATGCCGAAGATACTGCCGCGGGGAACGGTGAGGTTGAGGTTATTGACGGCTATTTTGTCCCCAAATTTTTTATAGAGGCCAGTGACCGTCATCGCGGGATAGTTTTGTTGTGTCATGTGTTTCTCTTGAGGTTGTTTGTGTTCTCGCCGAAATTACAACCCCAGGGTACTGGAACTCGTCTCACCTCTCAGAGATTTTTATGATTTAGGTCACCTTATTGGTATTGGGGCAGGCAGTAGCAGTGCGTCACGCCCGCATTATCCCCTCGAATTGGTGTGCTAAAAGCGGTGGTTTTGACCATTTTCATCAGTGAAAACAGGTGAACCCCGACCTGATTCGCACGATTCTGCGTTCACCTGCCGCCATGACGGGTTGGTTCTGCCATCAAAACATGACACTTGAAAACCGGGAGCATATTCAATAAGGTCATGTTCGTCAAGTACGACCTATTTTCATTAGCTGACCGTTACCCCTGTTTACCACCATATAACCGGTAAGGAGAGAACCATTAGTGCCCCTACTGCCGCCGCTCCATTGTGCCATTTCCACAATGTTGAGTTGAAATATGGTGAAACCACCGCGGTGATTGTGCCAGAGCTCACCATCAACCCTGGCACGTTGACCGCCGTCATTGGCCCTTCCGGGTCTGGGAAAACCACCCTCACCCACGCCATTGGCAATATCCCAGTTGAAACGCTCCATTGCGTGGGCACGGTTAAGCGCCGGGGCAAGGTGGGGGTTATCAGCCAGGATTCCTTTGGGGCCTTGAACCCACTTCAGCGCGTCGATAAGCAGGTGGCGCTCACCGCCGGCAGTATCAAAAACGCTCATGAGCTGCTAGCCCAGGTGTCGCTGACGCCGGAATTATTTTCCCGCTACCCATTGGAACTTTCCGGGGGGCAGCGGCAGCGAGCCGCGATTGCATTTGCGTTAGGGGCCAGGCCGCAACTGTTGCTGTGCGACGAGGTCACTTCCGCGCTGGATCCAATCGCCACCGCGGAGGTCGTGCGCACACTACGGGAGCTGGTCACAGATTCCCGCGACGCCATGTCCATTGTGTTTATCTCTCACGATCTTGGTGCGGCCAAAGCGTTGTGCCCAGATGTCATTACCTTAGAGCCCGCCGCCAACTCAGCTACCACCGCCGCCACCGCGATTTTCCGAAAGAACTGGGATGATTATTCTTAAAAACGCCGCAGTATCCCCCTATTTGAAACCCTGCACCGTCACCATTCACACTGGTGAGAAAGTGGCTTTGCTGGGCGCCTCCGGGGCGGGGAAAACCACGCTGATGCGGCTCATGTGCGGCTGGCTCACCCCCACCTCCGGTGATGTTATCGCCCCGCCGGTCGGTGAGTTCGCCTATGTGCCGCAGGATCTTGATGCGAGTCTCAACCCTGCCATGCGGGTGGGTGACATTATCACCGAACCGGTCGCTATCGCCAACGGTGATATGGCGGCCGCGGTGGCGCGAATCCCGGAATTATTGCGCACGCTCGGTCTGCCGGCGGATGCTGCCGGTCGATTCCCCCGGGAACTATCGGGTGGTCAGCGGCAACGTGTCGGCATTGCCCGGGCGCTTATCGCCGAGCCCATTGTTGTGTACGCCGACGAAGCATTGAGCGCCTTAGACCATACGGCGCGGGAGCTGGTCATTGAACTGTTTCAGGCCCCCGGCATGACCACTATTTTAGTGTCCCACGATCTTCCCGCCGCCGAAAAGCTCAGCGACCGCTGCATCATTATGGCCGATGGCGGCATCGTGGAGGATATTTCCAGCTCTGAGCTGTGGGACCGCACCAATGCCAGCCCGGCGCGCGCGAAGCTTATCGACGCCTTCGAGTTGCTTCACGCATCCTCAATGCCTTGATTGAAGGATCCTACCTTGACTTCTCAAACTCGTATTGGCCGGTCAGCGCTCACCGCTCAGCTTCGGAGTTTTCGCCGCCTCCCCCTGGCGGTGCAACTGTTGTTGTTCACCGAAATGATGTTTAACATTGGTTTTTACCTGGTGGTGCCGTTTTTGGCCACATATATGTCGGAGTCATTGGCCGCCACCGGCACCATGATTGGTTTGGTGTTGGGGCTACGCACGTTCAGTCAGCAGGGGCTGTTTTTCCTGGGCGGGGCGCTGACCGATAGGTTTGGGGTGAAGAGAATCCTGCTGATTGGTATCACCATCCGCATCATTGGTTTCATTGCCGCCGGCCTGTCGCACACCACGATGCAGCTCATGGTTGCGGTCATCCTCATTGGGTTCGCTGCGGCGCTCTTCTCCCCCGCCGCCGAGGCATCGTTCGCGGTTGCCGGCCGGGAGGCGGAGGATGAAGGCATTATTACCCGGTCTGATTTATTCGCCCTCGATGCCCTATTTTTGCGCATTGGGGCGCTCATCGGCCCGGTGTTGGGTGCTTTGCTGTTAAGCAGTGGTTTTGATGTCATGTGTTTCATTGCGGCCGGGATTTTTGGGATTCTGCTTGTCAGCCATGCGATTATCATCCCCGCCGTGGATACGCCAGCCGGCGAACCACTCTTGGCCAGCCTCGCCACGGTTTTGCGTAACCCGCTGTTTCTGGTGTTTGCCTTGTTCTATAGCACGGGACTGGTTACCTATAACCAGCAGTATCTGCTGCTTCCCATCGAGTTGGAGCGGGCCACCGGCTCCCAGTCCGCCTTGGGGTGGATGTTCGTGTTCGCCAGTGTTTTGGTGTTGACACTGCAAATGCCGCTTGCCGCCTGGGCGCAGCGGCGTTCCGCAGCCACCTCGCTCATGGTGGGGTTTGGGGCCATGGCCTTGTGTTTCGCCATTGTGGCGGAGGCCGCCTGCGTCCCCTCATTTTTT
>CAJZGD010000186.1 GCA_915275065.1 uncultured Corynebacterium sp.
GGCGGCTCCGACACCACCGCGGTGGCCCTGGCTGCGGCGCTGGGGGCCGACGTGTGCGAAATCTATTCGGACGTGGATGGCGTATACACCGCGGACCCCCGCCTGGTGCCCGACGCCCAAAAACTGAATCAGCTATCGTTCGAAGAAATGCTGGAGCTTGCGGCATCCGGCTCGAAAATCCTGGTGCTGCGCAGTGTGGAATACGCGCGCGCCTTCAATGTTCCTATTCGTGTGCGCTCGTCGTACAGCAATGACCCCGGCACCCTCGTGTCCGGTTCGATGGAGGATATCCCTATGGAAGAAGCAGTACTCACCGGTGTGGCCACCGACAATTCCGAAGCTAAACTATCGGTGCTGGGCATTCCCGACAACCCGGGTGAGGCTGCCAAGGTGTTCCGCGTGCTTGCCGACGCCGAAATCAATATCGACATGGTGATCCAAAACATTTCCTCCCTGGCGGATAACCGCACCGACATTACGTTCACCTGCCCCCGCGCCGACGGCCCCCGCGCCGTGGAACTCCTCATGCGGCTGCAAAACGACGGCACCTGCCGCAATGTGCTTTACGACGACCAAATCGGCAAAGTCTCCCTGGTGGGCGCCGGCATGCGGTCGCATCCCGGCGTGACCGCCACCTTCTGCGAAGCCCTGCGGGACGCCGGCGTGAACATTGAACTCATCAACACCTCCGAAATCCGCATCTCCGTACTCATTCGGGAAACCGACCTGGCGAAATCCGCGAAAGCCCTCCACGACGCTTTCGAACTGGGCGGCGACAAACAAGCCGTCGTGTATGCGGGAACCGGCCGCTAACCCGCCCATCACCGTCCCCCCTCACGGCCCACTATTTATAAGGAGACACCCTTTCATGACTACTGTTGCAGTCGTCGGCGCCACCGGCCAGGTCGGCCGGGAAATGCGCCGCATCCTCGAATCCCGCGACTTCCCGGCAGACACCTACCGGTTCTTCGCCTCGGAACGCTCCGCCGGCAAAGTGCTGCAATTCCGCGGCCAGGACATTGAGGTAGAAGACGTGGCGAAAGCCACCGAGGAATCCCTCCGTGGCATCGACATTGCCCTGTTCTCCGCGGGTGGCGGCACCTCCAAGCAGTATGCTCCCCTGTTTGCCGCCGCCGGCGCCACCGTGGTCGACAACTCGTCCGCCTGGCGCAAAGACCCCGACGTGCCCCTCATCGTTGTGGAGGCCAACCGGGAGGCCGCGCAATCCGTGCCCAAGGGCATTATCGCCAACCCGAACTGCACCACCATGGCGATCATTCCGGTGCTGGCTGTGCTCAACGATGTTGCCGGCCTGGAAAAACTGCACGTCTCCTCCTACCAGGCGGTGTCCGGCTCCGGGCTGGCCGGTGTGGACACCCTGGTGAAGCAGATCGCCGAGGCTGGCGACCGCGCCACCGAACTGGCGGTCGACGGCTCCGCCATATCGTTTAGCGACCTGGGCCCCTACGTGGCACCGATTGCCTACAATGCATTGCCGTTGGCCGGGTCGCTGGTCGACGACGGTAGCGAAGAAACCGATGAGGAGCAAAAACTCCGCAACGAATCCCAGAAAATCCTGGGCCTGCCCAACCTCAAAGTTGCCGGCACTTGTGTGCGGGTGCCCGTGTTCACCGGCCACACCATGACGGTGCACGCCGAATTCGCCCGGCCCATCACCCCGGACCAGGCCCGGAAAGTCTTGGCCGGCGCCCCCGGCGTGCAGGTCGTGGATGTTCCCACCCCGTTGGCCGCCGCCGGCAAGGATGACTCCCTGGTGGGGCGTATCCGCCAAGACCAAACCGTTGACGATAATAAGGGCCTGGTCTTCGTGGTTTCCGGCGATAACCTCCGCAAGGGTGCCGCCCTGAACGCGGTCCAAATCGCCGAACTCTTGGTCTAACACATCTCGCATACATATCCCCGGTGGCCTCAGTGAATCCGCGGCCGCGCCGGGGATATGCGTCTATCATGGGACTTCATGTCTCATATCACGCTTACCCCAGCATTGCCCACGGATTTCCCTGAACTGAAACGCCGACTCCAGGCCGCTTTCGCTCCCGCGGTCATTGCGGAGTTCGGGGATTCCCTGACCGAACCCATTCCTTCCGACGCGGAATTAGCCGAATCGTTTACCGCGCCGGGGGTTGAGGTGTTACACGTTGTCCACGAAGGGAAATCCGTGGGTGGGGCGGTGGTGTCCACCGATCATGATGGCAGCCACGGCAATCTGGAGTTCTTTTTCCTTGACGGGGGCAGCCAGGGTAGCGGTGTGGGATTTGCTGCGTGGCAGGCCATAGAGCGGCGGTATTCCACCGTGCGGGTTTGGGAAACCCACACCCCCTATTTTGAAAAACGAAACATTCATTTCTATGTGAATAAGTGCGGCTTCCACATTGTGGAATTTTTTCACCCTGGACACCCAGAGCCCCACGAGTCCCCGGAAACTTCGCAACATGAAGCTGATGGTGCTGGTGTTCCCGATTATTCGTTTCGGTTCCAGAAAATCATCACCAGGTAATGCGATAGGGCCTGTCATGCCTGACTAACCGCCAATATCACATTTGATTAGGCTTCCCTTTTAATTTTCCATGGTTGAAAAGTTATACCTTTTGGATGTAGGCTATAAATCAGACTCCAACCTATAGAAATAACCCAATATTGATGGAAGGGATGCCATGAACACCAATGATATTGTGACAAACGGCATGGGCCCAGAGCTCACCGGTACCACCCACCAACACGGTGGTCGACCGGTTGCCAGCGAAAACGTTTCCATTACTGCCGGCCCCCAAGGCGCCACCGTTCTCAATGACATTCACCTCGTTGAAAAGCTTGCCCACTTCAACCGGGAACGAGTCCCGGAGCGGAACCCTCACGCCAAAGGCCACGGTGCGTTCGGCGAATTACACATCACCCACGACGTGTCCGCCTACACCAAGGCGAAGCTGTTCCAGCCCAACACCGTGACCCCGGTGGCCGTACGGTTCTCCACGGTCGCCGGTGAGCAGGGCTCCCCCGACACCTGGCGGGACGTGCACGGGTTTGCCGTCCGGTTCTACACGGAGGAAGGCAACTTCGATATTGTGGGCAATAACACCCCCACGTTCTTCCTGCGTGACGGCATGAAATTCCCGGACTTCATCCATTCCCAGAAACGCATGGGCCCCACAGGTTTGCGGTCTGCCGACGCCCAATGGGACTTCTGGACCCGCACCCCAGAATCCGCCCACCAGGTGACCTACCTCATGGGGGATCGGGGCACCCCGAAAACCTCCCGCCACCAGGACGGATTCGGCTCCCACACCTTCCAGTGGCTGAACGCCAAGGGCGAGGCCTTCTGGGTGAAGTATCACTTTAAGACCCGCCAGGGTTGGGACTGCTTCACCGACGAAGAGGCCCAGGAAATGGCCGGCAAAAACGCCGACTACCAGCGCGAAGACCTGTTTAACGCCATTGAACGTGGCGACTATCCCATCTGGGACGTCAAGGTGCAAATCATGCCCTTCGCCGAGGCCGAAACCTACCGGTATAACCCCTTCGACCTGACCAAAACCTGGTCGCACAAGGACTACCCCCTCATCGACGTGGGATATTTCGTCCTCAACCGGAATCCGGTGAATTATTTCGCCCAGATCGAACAGCTCGCCTTCGACCCGGCCAATCTGGTGCCGGGTGTGGGCCTGTCGCCCGACCGCATGCTCATGGCCCGGGCCTTCGCCTACGCCGATGCCCACCGCTATCGGATTGGCCCCAACTACCGGCAGTTGCCCGTCAACCAACCCGTGTATCCGGTGAATACCTACGCCCACCAGGGGCCAATGGCCTACCAGTTCAATCCCGCATCGGCGCCGGTCTACACCCCCAACCGGTTCGATAAGGGTGCCGGCTACCTGGACGATGGGGCGTCGTCCAACTCCGGCTATGGGGCCGCCGATGAGCTCTTCATCAACCCCGACCCGCACGGTACCGACCTGGGCCGCGCCCCCTATGTGGCGCACCCCGAGGACGATGATTTCGGCCAGGCCGGCATTCTCTACCGGGAGGTCATGGATGATGGGGCGAAGGATCGCCTAGCGCACAACATCACCAATGCCATGGTAGGGGTCTCCCCGGAAACCGAGCAGCGGTGCTACTGGTATTGGGATCAGGTTGATCCGCAGCTTGGTGCCGAGGTGCGGAAGCGGTTCGCCGCCAAGAAATAATCTTCCCGATTGCTGACCCCACCGGTGACGGTGGGGTTTTTCGCTTGTCGACGTGTGAACCTGGGAAAGAAATATGCGCCTTGATTATCGGAAAATTAAACCTATTCTTGGGTAGCATATTTCCGTATTAAGTGGCGTGAATTGCAAAAGCCCGTAACGATTGACCCTAAATGAGGGTAGCTTCGTGGGGTGAAAAAGAACCGCACCGGGGGTCTCCGGTGCGGCACGATGGGTCAGGTATCAGGCAGGTGAAGTTACTTCAGCTTCATGACGGCGAAGAAGTGCTTGGTGTTTTGGTCGAAGGCGACTCCCACGCCGATGCGGTGCACGTCGGCAAGCATGGCCCGGTTATGGGCGGCGGAATTCTTCCAGCTTTCGAAGGGGTCGATCGTGCCCGGCTGCATATTGTGGGCCCACATGATGTTTTCGTAGTGGTCGATGCCCTGCTGGTGATGGTAGTTAATGGGCTGGTCGGAGAAATTTGACGTGTTATAGGACTTCATTTCGTCCGCATAGGCCTGGGCCTTGGACTGTAGGTCGTTGTCGAGGCTGAGCTCGCCGAGCCCGTGGCTCTTGCGATGCTGGTTGGTTTCCTCAATCACCTTGGAGGTCATGGTGATGAGCGGATCATTGCCGGCGGTTTTGGTCAGGCCCTCGATCTTATCCTGCTGTACCTTGGTGGTCTCTGGCGCCGCGGCCGCTGAGGTTGTTGGCTCCTCTGGTGGTCGCTCTGCGTTGGTAGTGTTCTTGGCATCCGGGACCGTGGGCATGCCGGTGAAGATCGGGTCCGTTGTGGAGGTGGTCGGGGATGCCGGGGAGGTGGGGGACGAGAGTGCGCTGGTGGCACTGCCCGAATTGCTGGAGCCACGCGAAGAACCTTGGCCGCTGCTGGAGCTATCAGAAGAACCATTGGAAGAGCTAAAGCCCGAGAACAGCGACTTGAACCAGGCGAGGATGCTATTGAGATCCCGGGTTGCGGTGCTGCTTGCCGCGGTGGGGACAGGGGCGGCCGGCTGGGCGCTG
>CAJZGD010000187.1 GCA_915275065.1 uncultured Corynebacterium sp.
CTGGTGGGGGGTGGCTCCTTTGGGCGTCGTCAAGCAAGCTAGGAGGTTTGCAGCGGCCAGGCGGTATTCACGTCGCTCGCATCCTTGCCCCGGCCGAGTAAATATTTCTTGAAATCATTCTGCGACCGGTAGTAGCCCACCGCCTGAAACTCCATGAGCTGCTCCATGGTTTGGGGGGTGATCTGCGACGCGAATCGTTTCTTGGCCTGCTTCCACGCGATCCGCGCCGCGGCTAGGGCGTCACTAGTTGCCTCGTGCGCGTTCTCTAATCGCACCTGGTATTCCTCACATAATGCGGTGAGGGTCCGCTTACCACGCCGGTAGGGGTCGAGGAGTTTATCCATCACATACGGGTCATAGACCGGTCCGGTTATCAAAAACCCCGGCTCCAGCGAATGCAGTACCGTTAAATCGTATGACGCGTTATACACGATGAGCGTGTACCCATCCGCCCACGCTTTTCTGATCGTGGCGATGGTTTCCGCAAGCACATCCGTGTGGGGACGGCCGTGCTCCCGAGCATATTCCGTGGTAATACCATGCACCTTGGTGGCGGCCTCGGGGATAGGAACTCCCGGGTCGGCAAGAAGTTCTTGGGGGTGGGCCCCGCCAGAGTCAATGTGCACGAGGGCGGAGGTAACAATGCGGGCATCGAACGGGTTCGCTGACGTGGTTTCTAAATCGAAGCTTAAAACCTTGAGTGGGTTAAAAGGCTGGGTGAGACTATCCATGAACATGGTCCTAGCTGAGTGATCGGTTGATTGCTTACCACCTTAAAACACGCAGCGGACATGAGGGTAGCGTTCACGATCACACACCAAAAATTTAGAAAATAAGTTCGACTTACGACGGGTGGATGGTGGATGAGTGTCAATCACGGTGGTTAAACTCATCACTATGACTAATACCCCAGCAGAAACGACGGATACGCAGGAAATTCACCAGGAATGGCAGCGTCTTGCCTCCGAAGTGACCAGGCACCGGGAGCTCTATTACAATCAAACCCCCGAAATCACCGACGCGGAATTTGATGCATTATTCAAAAAGTTAGAGGCATTAGAGGCGGATCACCCGGAGCTCGCCACCCCGGATAGCCCCACCCAGCAAGTCGGTGCCCCAGTCGAATCATCGTTCGAGAACGTGGAGCACCTGGAACGCATGCTCAGCCTCGATAACGTATTCGACGAGGAAGAACTCGACGAGTGGTTACAGCGGGTCGACGCCCCAGAGTACGTGACCGAACTTAAGATCGACGGCCTGTCGTTGGCCCTCGTGTACCGCAACGGGGTGCTGGAACGCGCCGCCACCCGCGGCGATGGCCGCATCGGTGAAGACGTGACCGAAAACGCCAAGGTCATCCAGGACGTGCCGCACACGCTCACCGCCACCGAGGAGTTTCCCATTCCCGACCTGTTAGAGGTGCGCGGTGAGGTGTTTATCGCGGTGGAGGACTTCGCCGAGGTCAACGAGCAACGCCAGAAGGATGGCGGTAAGCCCTTTGCTAACCCCCGCAACGCCGCGGTGGGCTCACTGCGTCAAAAAGACGTGGAGGCCGTGCGCCGCCGGAAACTGCGCATGCTCTGCCACGGCATTGGGGCCACCGAAGGATTCACCCCCGCATCCCAATACCATGCCTACGAGGCGCTGGCTGCGTGGGGCCTGCCCGTGAGCGACTACACCAAGCTGGTGAAAACCATTGACGAGGTACATAAGCAGGTCGCCTACTGGGAGAAGCATCGGGGCGATGCGGTGTGCGAAATGGATGGCCTAGTGGTGAAGGTGGACAGCATTGCCGAGCAACGGCAACTCGGTGCCACCTCCCGGGCGCCCCGCTGGGCCATCGCCTACAAATATCCGCCGGAAGAGGTCCAAACCAAACTGCTTGACATTCACGAGGGCGTGGGTCGTACCGGGCGGGTCACGCCGTACGCGGTCATGGAACCGGTGTCGGTGGCCGGCAGCATTGTGGAGCTCGCCACCCTGCACAATCAAACCGAGGTGAAACGCAAAGGTGTGCTCATTGGCGACACCGTGGTGATCCGCAAGGCCGGGGAGATCATCCCCGAGGTGTTAGGCCCGGTCGTGGAGCGCCGCGACGGCACCGAACGCGAATACGTGTTCCCTGAAAACTGCCCCAGCTGTGGCACCAAGCTCGCCCCTCAGCGGGAAGGGGACGTGGACTGGCGGTGCCCTAACTCGCAGAAATGCCCGGCGCAGGTGGCCGCCCGCATCAAATACCTGGCCGATCGGGGTCGGTTTGACATCGAGGCGCTGGGGGAGAAGGCCGCCGAAGACCTGGTGCGTTCCGGAGTGCTGGTGGATGAAGGAGGACTGTTCAATCTGACCGAGGCGGACCTATTGCGCACCAGCATTTACACGACGAAGAAGGGCACGCTCAACGCCACCGGCAAAAAACTGTTGAAGAATTTAGAGATCGCCAAGCACACGGATTTATGGCGGGTGATGGCCTCGTTGTCCATCCGTATGGTGGGCAACACCGCGTCCCGGGCGTTAGCGTCCCGGTACCGGAGCCTCGATGCACTGCGGGCGGCCACGGTGGAAGACATTGCCGAAACCGAGGGGGTGGGCCTGGTCATGGCGCAAAGCTTCAAGGACTGGTTTGAGGTCCAGTGGCACTGTGACATTGTGGACCAGTGGGCGAAAAGCGGCGTCACCATGGAGGACGATGCCTCGGATCAGCCGGAGCAGGTGCTGGCCGGCCTGACCGTGGTGGTGACCGGCAGCCTGGAGGGCTTCACCCGCGATTCCGCCAAAGAGGCCATTATTTCCCGGGGCGGCAAGGCCTCCGGGTCGGTGTCGAAGAAAACCGACTATGTGGTGGTGGGGGAGAAGGCCGGTTCGAAGGAGAAAAAGGCCCGCGATCTGGGGCTCACAATCCTGGACGAGGCCGGGTTCGTGCAACTGCTTGCGACCGGCACCGTGGATGCCGCCGACGATACCGATGACGCGAATGGCACCCATGCTGCCGAAGCTACCGAGGCTGCCGACGCCGCCGACGAGTAATCAGGGGTTGCCTAGTTCGCCCCATCCCGGCGCGTGGGTGGGGCGCTGAGCCCCCGAAGGTGGGCCGTTATGAGTTCCCGCATGATGTCCTCCTGCTGCCCCGCATGCGAGGGGATGGCGCTGTTCGTTGCGGAGGCTTGCACGAGAGTTGGGGCGGGATGCCCCACACCCCAGGCGTAGCAAATGTGGGCATGGATGCCGGCAATGAGGGGAAGGTCGGGACATTCTGAAAGCTCAGGGCAGGTTTCGTGCACAAAATCCGTTAAAGTCTTCACCTGGTGCAGGATCTGTGTTTTAAAATTCACCACATCATCAACGGTGATGTTATGCTCCAGGGTATTTGTGAGTTCGCTCAGCAACGGGGGGAAGAGCGGTTGGGCGCAAGCCTTTTGGGCGAGCACCACAGCCAATGCTTCCGGGCTCGTGCAATCATTGGCGGCGGCCGTGACATTGGTGACCCAGGTGGTGTATTCCGTCGTTAGCAGTGAGAGCAGGATTGCTTCACGGGAGTGGAAGTAGCGGAGCACATTCGACTTGGCTAAGCCGACCTCGCGGGCAATCGCATTGAGCGAAAGGTCGGGAACCCGCGTGGTCGCCAGCATGCGGCGCGTTGTGTCTAAAATTACTTCCGAGCGGATTTTGCGCTGCTCATCGGTGTGGGCGCGGCGAAAACTCTCCGGCACAATCCCTCCTGAAACCTCACTGACATACTACCTCTGTTACCCTAGGATAAAGACCACCGGTCTGATATTTGTTTTTGTGCCCAACCCAAGGAGCAACAGTGGCCATCCCACAAATTTCCCTTAATAATAACGTAGAGATTCCTCAATTAGGATTCGGGGTGTACCAAGTGGACCCCGCGGAAACGGAACGCGTTGTCAGCGACGCCCTCGCCGGAGGTTACCGCCACATTGACACTGCCGCAGCATACTTCAACGAAGAAGCCGTCGGCCGCGCCATCGCCAGCAGCGGCATCCCCCGAAACGAGATCTTCGTCACCACCAAACTGTGGATCAGCGACGCCGGCGACGACGGCGCCCGCCGCGGCTTCGAACGGTCCCGCACAAAACTAGGCCTGGACTACATCGACCTCTACCTCATCCACCAACCCTACGGTGACGTCTACGGCTCGTGGCGCACCCTGGAAAAAATCTATGCCGAAGGTGGTGCCCGCGCGATTGGCGTCTCTAACTTTGCGCCCGACCGCTACCTGGACCTGGTGCTCCACAACCAGATCGTGCCCGCGGTCAACCAGGTAGAAACCCACCCCTTCCTGCAACGCACAGAGGAGCAACAATTCCTGGCCAAGCATGGCACCATCCTGGAATCGTGGGGTCCCTTCGCCGAAGGGCGAAACCAACTATTCACCAATGCGGTCTTGACGAAAATTGGCGACCAATACGGCAAAACCACGGCGCAGGTGGTGCTCCGGTGGTTCATTCAACGTGGCATCATCGTCATCCCCAAGTCCGTTCGCCCCGAACGCATGGCCGAAAACCTCGACATTTTCGACTTCGAACTGTCTGAAACAGATATGGCAGCTATCGCCACACTCGGCGGTGACGCCTCCCTGTTCATCGACCACACCAGCCCCGAAGCCGTTGAAATGCTCGTCCATGCGTTAACGATTGAATAAGTTTCAATGTGAGTATTAATAATGGCATGGTGACTACGTGTTCTGCTGATGATGGGGTGAATGCTTCGCTTGACGACGGCCTGGCGGACCAGAATGCGACCCCTTCAATCACTATTAATGGTGGCATGGTGGTTGGTATTGGTAGTGGTGGTATGCCGCAGACTCCTACGGTTGGGCAGGGGTGGGTTCAGCAGAATGTGACGGTGAAGGCCCAGGATCAGGTGAAGGTTACTGATAGTAATGATGCTGAGGTGGTGTCGTTGACGGCGGAGCAGGCCGCGACCTCGTTGTTTGTGTCCACACCGAAGATCACGGAGGGGCAAACCTATAAGGTGACTAGTGGTTCGGCCACGACCGAGGTGGTGGCGGGAGAGAACGCCCAGGGTGGGTTCGGTCCTGGCCCTGGTGGGGTTGGTGGCCCAGGCTCTGACGGTAGCAGTGATCTTGGTGTAGTGCCCCCGGAGAATGGTGATCTGCGGGCGCCTGCCCTCACCG
>CAJZGD010000188.1 GCA_915275065.1 uncultured Corynebacterium sp.
GCGCCCTGCCCCGCCTCCGCGGCCTGACCTGTGGCTTGTTGCGGTTGGGTTTGGGCTGCCGTCCCCTGGGCTTGGCCGGCGCGGGCCGTGGGCTCCGGGGTGCGGGCGAGCGCGCTGGCCTGGGCGCGGCTTGTCGACGCGCTTGACGACGTAGCGGCCCGCGAACTGGTGGCGGATGCGCTGGTGGAGGCACCAGTCTTTCGAGTGCTGGTGGCCGCCGTGGTGGTGGTTCTCTTTGCTGCGTTTTCTTCCATCACAGCTGCAAGCCTCGCTATCCGGGCCTCGTCACGTTCACTACCGTATTTGAGGGTGTAGAGGGCCGCCACGGCGGTGATGAGTGAGGCCACCGACATCACTACGGCCGCGATCGTGAGGATGGTGAGTTGTCTAGAATTATTGTTCTCGCTCATAGGTTCTATTCCTTGTACTGTTGCGGGAACAATCGCGCAACAACAGACACGTCATTAGGTGAAAAGCCTTAAGAGGTCAGAATAATGTTATCTAAGGTTGCTTATCAAGACGCTAAGAAATACCCCTAGAATGTGGCATCATTTTTGCTATCAAAGTGAGTGGGGCATTACAGAAAGGAAGGTAAGGGTAAATCAACGTTTTGGTAATGACCTGTGGTTAATTCAGAAGAACTATCACCACCCGGCCAGTTACCCCCGAAAGGGTGGCGTCGACAAGCTTATTGCAGTGCCGATGTGAGCCGCATGATGTTATCCACGTAGCGGCGGGCGTAGCTGCGGTTATTCCACTCATCCAGCGTTAACTCGGTCGAATTGCGCAGGTATTCATTGGTCAAATCGTCGAGCTGCGCAATAATATTGCCGCGGGTTATCATGAGCGAGACCTCATAATTCAGGCCAAAACTGCGCATGTCCATGTTCGACGACCCAACCGCCCCCACCGCATCCGGCGAATCCGGGTCCGCCAGCACATACTTTGAATGTAAAACATAGGGTGCCTTATACAGGTAGATGTGTACCCCAGCCTCTAATAATGCCTGGTAGTAGGATGATTGGGCGTGGC
The DNA here is from genome assembly GCA_915275065.1 of uncultured Corynebacterium sp. Lineage (GTDB taxonomy): Bacteria > Actinomycetota > Actinomycetes > Mycobacteriales > Mycobacteriaceae > Corynebacterium. The sequence goes on from CAJZGD010000188.1 coordinate 1,033, forward strand.
CAACCGCGAACTGGTCCGCCTGTTCGCTCACCAAAAGCTCCACCTGCACCCCGCGGTAGCAGGCCGACGTCACCGCCTCCAGCATGGACTCGTCAGGGATGAAATACGGTGAGCACATCACCAGCCGTTCCTTGGCGTGGTGAATGATGGAATTAAACATGCGCAGGTTTGGCTCCGTCGAATACCCCGGCCCCGACGGTACTAACTGCACCACATTGACCTGATCGTGGTCGATCTCGGGATGTACCTGGTCTACGATCTCTAAAAGCTCGTCCGACTCCATGAGCCAGTCCACCGCGAAGATCGTATTCATGCTGGCAATGACCGGGCCCGACAGCTCCACCATCACATCAACCCAATGCCGCCCCTCCCGGATATTCTTGGGCATGAGATAGGAAGAATCAATCATATTGAGGGAGCCCAGGAACCCTCGTTCCCCATCAATAATCAGCATTTTCCGGTGGTTGCGCAGGTCTGGGCGGCGCCATCGCCACCGCAGCGGCAACAGGGGCAGCATCAAATACCACTCCACACCAATGGCGTCCAGCCGGCGGCCTAGCTTGTGGAACCCGGGGTATTTTCGGGACCCAATGTGGTCCAGGAGCAGCCGCACCTTCACGCCCCGCTGCACCGCCCGGGCCAGCGCCCGGAAAAACACATCGGTCGTGTTATCCCAGGCCACAATGTAAATCTCCACATGCACATAGTGTTTGGCCTTGTCCACCGCCCGGGCCATTGCGGCAATGGTTTCTTCATAGTTGGAGTGCACGCCATGGTTCGTCCCCGTGACCGCCGGCATGGCGGTGAGAGTGCGGTTGAGCTTAATGACAGACGCTAACTCCGGGTTGAGGTTCACCACCCCCTCCGGGTAGTCCGGCACATTCTTGTGCACGTTAATGATCTGCTGCGTCGCCGCCTCCTGCACCCGGTGCCGCCGCTGATTAATATAGGGAGAACCCATAGATAAAAACAGGGGCAATCCCAGGTATGGCAGGGCCAGAATCACCAAGAGCCACGCATTCGACGATGACGGCCGCCGGTTTTCCGGCACAAACCCAATGGCCACCAGCTTGATGCTGTAATCAATGATGAGACCAATTGTTTGCCATTGACCTAGTTCGATATTGATGTTCATGCGATATCACCACCGGTTTCCGTCGGAGTATCGTGGGGATTCGTGGCTGGGTTCGCAGTTGTGCGTGCCGCCGCGCCAGCACCGGCCGCGGCGCCTGTGACGATGGGTGCGTCGTAGTCGTAATCCACTACCACCGGCGCGTGATCTGATGCACCCGCCCCGGAACGCTCTTCCACATCAATGAAACTGCCGGTTGCGTGCAAGCCGCGGGCCAATTGGAAGTCGATGAGCATGCCCTCGTTCTTGGGGAACCGACCACCCTTATAATCCCAATAGCTGTAACCGCTGGTGGGGGAGGTGACCGTCAGGCCGGCTTCGATGAGCCCGGCAAACGCCTGCCGCTCCGCCTCGGTGACATGGGTGTGGTCAATGAACGCGGTGATGTCCCATACATTGGCGTCGGTGGGGGCAATATTGAAATCGCCCCCCAATACCAGCGGTTGATTTGGGTCACTCGTCTGGTCTTCCACATGCCGGGCCAGGGCATCAAGCCACCGGAGCTTATAGTCGTAATGTCGATCCGCTATCGCACGTCCGTTCGGAACGTAGAGGGACCAGACTCGCACCCCGCTGCAGTCCGCGGAAATGGCCCGGGCCTCCAGGTTTTGTGGCTTCTTGGGGTCTTTGGCAAAGCCCGGCTGGTGGGGAAAGGACGTTTGGATGTCGGCAAGCCCTACCCGGGAGAGGATGGCCACCCCATTCCACTGGTTGAGGCCATGGTGCGCAATCTCGTAGCCTGGGAACGCATCGAATGGAAACTGTTTGTCCTTGCACTTGGTTTCTTGCACCAACAGCACATCAATATCAAGGCGGGTGAGAGCCGCCGCCATTCGATCCACGCGGGTGCGGACGGAGTTTACGTTCCAGTTAGCAATGCGCATGCTTGCTACATTACTAAGAAGTCTCCAGGTTTTTCAGCAGGCCGTAACGATGTCGGTGATGTTCCAGAAATCCAAGTTTGGTATACAGATTAATTCCCGCCGTATTCGAAGCAATAACCTGTAAATATGCGGTGTACGCCCCGTGCGCGAGCCCCCAATTCAGCATGTGGTTTCCCAACTGAGTGCCCAGCCCCTGCCGCCGATACTCCGGCGCCACCTCCACCGCCGAATAGCCCAGGTAACCGTCGGTAATGGTCCCACGCGTGATCGCCACGGTTCGCCCGTCGATAAGCAATCGCCCAAACCCCATCTCCCCATCAATTTGGGTACGCAATAATTCCAGGGCCCGGCGGGGGAGCGGCTTGCCCCGAAAATGGTAGAGCCGCAGCCAATCGTCGTCAGGTTGGGTGTCGATGCGGAACTCGGCATGCTTTTCGACGCCCACCTCGTCGCCCAGCTTCCGCGCCATCACAATAATCTCCGGGCCCAGCCGTTCGACCAGCTTTTCGACGACTCGGCCAATGCGCTCCGGGATCAACACCAGCGGCGGCAACCCATGGCGGGAATAAAACTCGTGAATCTCCGCCACTGGTACCGGATCGAACAGGGCCGATGGCCCCAACGGCGCCGCCGAATTCGACCGTTCGGTAATGCCATCCCCGGCACGCAACAGCCACTGGCCCACCTGCCGGTGTTCGATACCCGGAAATGCTTTCGAATATGCCACCTCCAATTTGCGGATATCGGAGTTGCGGATTGTGCGGGGACTGAGTTTTTTCACGATCTTAATGTCCGCCGCCGGCACTACAATGCCATCCTTGAATGAGGGCATGCCCCCAATATCTTGGGGTCGGATAACGGTTTCGGTGGGGGTGATGCTCACAATATGGCCGATGATGTCGGAGAATTTATCCTCCATCTCGGGGGCGATGCGGCGCAGCACCACCCGGTCGCCTGGTTGCACCTTGTCGCTGCGGAAAATCCTAGACATCGTCGTGCCCAAACGGATCGGGGTCGACGCCCGGCATCCAGGTGAGGCCGGCATCGGCGGTCCAACCTTCGCGTTTGATGGCCTTTTTCCCGGCGCGTTTCCACCGGCCTTGGAGCACATCGGCGTAGACGAATCCGTCGAGGTGACCGACCTCGTGTTGGAAACAGCGGGCCAGAAAACCGGTGCCTTCCTCCGATACTTCTTCCCCGTTTTCGTTGAGCCCGGTGACTTTCGCCCAGGTGGCGCGGCCGGTGGGGAAGCTGAGGCCGGGGAGGGAGAGGCAGCCTTCGTCGTCGGAGCCGTCGACGGCGGGCATGCCCTCGGGTATGTCTGAGGTTTCGAGGACCGGGTTGATGAAGCAGCCGCGGTGGATGACGCCCTCATCGTCGGGGCAGTTGTAGACGAAAATGCGTTTTCCCACCCCGATTTGGTTGGCTGCCAGGCCCACACCGTGGGCTTTCTCCATGGTCTCGAACATATCGTCGATGAGTTCGCGGAGGGTGTCGATCGGCTCTGTCACAATCGCAGTTGGTTGATGTAAGACGGGAGTACCGTAAATAACGATGGGACGTACAGTCATGTCATACAGTGTAAACATGCTTGAGCCGATAGACCTGCTTGCCTTTGAAGAAACCGCTCCAAAAAGTATTGGGGCAAAGGAGGACGCCATTCGCACTCAGTTGGGGTTGAGCCCGGTACGCTATTATCAGCGCCTTAATATAGCCATTGATCTACCCGAGGTTATGGCACAATATCCCCAGCTCACTGCGCGGCTACGGCGCATCCGCGACCAGCGCGCCACTGAGCGCACAACCGGCTTAAGTAAGGAAACCGACTATGCCTGATATACAACCCCAGCGTGAACTGCCCTTGCGGGGAGTCGCCATGATTTTGATATCCGTCGCTTTGTTATTGGCGATGTGGGGAATTTATTCCATGACTGGTGGGAAGTCCGCCAAGGTGAATAATGCCGCCAGTACCGATAGTGCTGCGGCTAGTGCCGTGTCCATTCAGCCGGCCGCCCCGGCTGGTCCTGTTACTAGCGCTCCCAGATCGGAAGAGCGGTTCAGCAGGAATGCCGAGA
>CAJZGD010000189.1 GCA_915275065.1 uncultured Corynebacterium sp.
AGGCGGCCGCTGCCGACGACGGTGCCGCGCTCGTCTGCTGTGCCGATACCGCTGGGGTCATCACCAACGGCATCGCCAATGCCGTGCACAATGCCACGCATGATGCTAGATTTCTCATAAAAATCCCTTTCCGAGGTAAAACACCCGAATGCCAAAGCGAAGTTAATCAGTCAAAAACATTACCAAATCATTAACCAAAACACTGGGATCGCTTAAGGTTTCGATAGCTAACGGGTGTAGCATACCCAACCTCAACGGCGAATATGATGCAAGCGGAAATACCCCCGCAACACATGACCAATAACCCAGACTGATAACTTCACAAAGATTCCATTAACTCAATCAGTTTCCCTATCGCCCGCGCTGCATTAGACATTACAGCTCATGACATAAACCCACCCCCGGGTCGTCATAAAGCACCCTGCCCCCAGCCGCCATAAACGCCCGCGTCCACACATCATCCCGATACTGCGCCGGCACCGCACCAGCCAATAACTGTTTCGTAAGCTGCGCAGACACCCCATCACCCGCCACCGGCAACCCACCATCCGACGCCAACAACACAATATTGCCATAGCGACGCCCCTTCAACATCGGCGGATCCGCAATCACCCCCACCCGCGCAAACACCGTAGCCATGGTCCGCAACTCCGACCGCGCCAACCGCAAATCCGCATGATCCCCACAATTCGCCACATACAACCCCGACGGCCCCAACCCACGCCGCACCGCGGCCAAAAACTCCATTGTCGTCACCGGCCGGGGAGTCACCGCCCCCACAAACACATCACGAATCACCACATCCCGACTCCCAAGACGAAACCCATCCGCCACCGCCCGCGCATCCCCCACCCGAATCTTCAACCGGGGCGCCCGCGGCAAATCAAACCACTCCCGCACCAACCGTGCTAACTCCGCATCAACCTCCACCACCGTCTGCCGCGCCGACGGATACCTGGCCGCAAAATACCTCGCCAACGAACACGCCCCACCACCCAAATGCGTCACCCGCAACCTGGAAGCATCCAAACGCGAATCAATCACCGCCTCACAACCAGCAGCAATCCACCGCATATACTCATACTCCAACCGCAACGGATCCGCCGAAATATGACTCGACGGCACCCCATTCACAAACACTTCCCACCCATCAGCCACATACGGGTCCGGCCGCAACTCCACCTCACCCGTCGACGTCACATACCGCCCAGCAACCGGACCCGCCACCGAACCCCCACCCCGACTAGCGCCCCGACCAGCACCAACCGATGCGCCGGGAATAGAACCCGCCCGAGAACCGTTTGAACCTGTGTTCGCATTTCGCCGTTTCCTACCCATGTGCAAATATATTACGATGCAATTTCTAACCCCGAGTTAACCTAAGCCACCAACAACAGAAAGGCACCACCCATGCGAGTCCTCGCAGCAATGAGCGGCGGCGTCGACTCCGCAGTAGCCGCCGCCCGCGCAGTCAAAGCCGGCCACGACGTCGTCGGCGTCCACCTGGCACTCAGCCAAGACCCCCAAGCCGTCCGCGAATCCTCCCGCGGCTGCTGCTCCCTCGAAGACTCCGCCGACGCCCGCCGCGTCTGCGACAAACTCGGCATCCCCTTCTACGTGTGGGACTTCTCCGACCGGTTCAAAACCGACGTCATCGACGACTTCGTCGACTCCTACGCCCGCGGCGAAACCCCCAACCCCTGCCTCCGCTGCAACGAAAAAATCAAATTCGCAGCCCTCCTGGAGCGGGGTATCGCCCTCGGCTTCGACGCCGTAGTCACCGGCCACTACGCCCGACTCACCCAACCAGCCGACGGTGGCGACGGCTACCTGCGCCGCGGCGTCGACCCCAACAAAGACCAATCCTATGTGCTGGGCGTCCTAGGCCACCACGAAATCGCCCACTGCATGTTCCCCGTCGGTGACACCATCAAACCCAAAATCCGGGAAGAAGCCGCAGCCATGGGCTTCTCCGTCGCTAAAAAACCCGACTCCTACGACATTTGCTTCATCCCCGACGGAAACACCCAAGCCTTCCTCGGCGAACGCATCGGGCTCCGGCCGGGCATGATTGTCGACACCGAAGGAAACAAACTCCGGGAACACGACGGCGCCTGGAACTACACCATTGGGCAGCGCAAAGGACTCGACATCAAACAACCCGCCGCCGACGGCCAGCCCCGCTATGTAACGGACATCAACGCCCAAACCGGCACGGTGACCGTTGGGTCGCGCCGGGACTTGTCGGTGGGGGTGATTGAGGCGGACCGGTTGAAGTACCTGCACCCGATGATGGATGGCAGTTTTGATGCTGATGTGCAGGTTCGGGCGCACGGGTCGGTGGTTCCCTGCCATGTGACGGTGGATCGGGAGGCGGATTTCATGCGCCTGGAGCTGAAGAAAGCGCTCCAGGGCGTGGCGCGGGGCCAGGCCGCGGTGCTGTATCTGCCGGACCCGGGCGGTGACATCGTGTTGGGTTCCGGGACGATCTGTGGCACGGCGAGCGTCTAATGGTTGCGTTTGCGCTGGGGGTGATGCCGGGGGCGGACATGGTGGCCGCGGCGGATGTGATTGCCGGCGAGACCGGTGATGTGCGGGCGATTCCGCGGTTGCCGGCCCGGGGCATCATGTCCGATGCGGTTGGTGCTACGTGCGCGTTATTGCCGGATGCGCCGGTGGCTGCCGGCCCCCGAAGTTGGCGGCTTGAGGCTAGGCCGCAGCTCATAACCCGGCGGCTGTGGGATCAGGCGGAGCGGGACCTTGACCTGTTGGAGGCCGAATGGGGTTCGTCGGGTTTTACGGTGCAGGTGGCGGCGTTGGGTCCGTGGAGCCTGGCCGCCCAGGTAGAGCTGCCCAATGGGCATTTGGCGGTGACGGATCCCGGCGCGCTGCACGACCTCACCGAGATCGTGACCTATGGCCTGGCCGAGCACGCGTCCCGGCTGCGGTGCAGGTTTCACGGCGAGGTGAACATCCAGGTCAACGAGCCGCTCTTGGCCGCCCTGAACCGTGGCGAGATAGCGGGCACGAACGATTTTGATGTGCTGCGGCCAATCCCGGTAAAGGAACTGGGGGAGCGGTTGCATTATGTGTTCGAATCTCTGCCGGGGCGGCGTCTCCTCGGGAGCGGTTCCCGCCCGCTTTTCGACGTGGCCCGCATCGCGCAGCCCGACGCCATTATCGTGCCCCAATCCGCGCTGGTGGGAAGTGAACTTCTCGATGGTTGCGCGGCCACGTTAGATGCGGGCATCGGGGTTTCCCTGGGTTGCGTGATGCTGGGGAATGATGTCGATGATGCCCGCGACGTGGCCATACAAATCGCACAGCTTTTCGACGAGCTTCGCATGGATCGCGCCATAATCCCAGAGCTAGTGGATGTGACGAACGCCCGGGAGTTCACCTCCGGCGACCTGGTGTCGGTGGCTCGGGCGCTGGCGTGCGCCCGGGTGGCGGATGAAATCCTGGTGCGGGACGTGGGGGATCTTTAAATGTGGTTAGTCTGTTAAAAGGTCGATGAAAGTCATGGCTTATCAAGATTCAATGAATAAGCTTCAGCACCTCTAATGGTCTTTGATGTATAACTTTTTGCCTTTATGAATATTTGATAAAAACAACTAAGCTAAGCGTCATGACTAATCCTGCTAAAGCTCTATATGATATCCTCGCAGCCTGGAAGGAGATCTCTACTACAAACGATGAGGTAAGGCGACTTGGAAGCCAGGATGGGTGGGGGCAACAATTTCGCGCCATTGAGTTACTCAAAGATATTAATCAGCTCATTACTATTGCTCAAGACGAGGGAGAAGATGTATCAGCTGCAAGGGAAGCCTTTCCTGGGTGGCGAAATATGGTTTTTGCCTACCCTGGTGGCTGGGATGCGCTTTCGTCTCATACAATCAATGACGCTGATATGCTTCTCTTAAATATGTTTCAGGGAACAGTTAGTAAATATGTTCCAGAATTTACTGATGATGGTAAGCAGTATCTAGAAGATTTCCTGGATATTGTTCAGTCAAAATTGGAGGATGCTGAGCCACATTTTAAAAATTACGCATACCGGCTCGTTAACCATATTCGTGGCGTTCTTCAGGAGTGGGAATATTGTGCTGAATTCCGTATCAGTGGGGCTATGCAAGATCTCAAGAATCTCATTGATTACTTAGCGGAACAGCAACCAGAGGATACCTTTTGGCAAAAGGCTAAAAATGGTTTTAGTGGTTTCTTTAAGACTGGCCTGATTACAGCTGCTACAGCGGCGTTGTTGACTACGCCGGCTACGGAAGCTAGCAAAGCAATAATGTCAGGAGGTAAAGAATTAATATCAGAAATACGTGCCCAAACAGAACAGAAGCAATTACCTGTAGCTGAACCTGATGCTTCAGTTGAATCAACTGATGAGACATCTGGGCCACAATAATCTGGAGCATGAATGTGATAAGCGAGATTGAGGCTTATTCAGAGTGATTAGTGGGACATTGGATTGAGTTTCCCAGCAACTCAATAAGCTTCATGGGGTTTGCTGGCCGCTATTGAGACGAGTTTCTCTGTCTAAGAGCATGATGAGAATTATTTTGCCATTTTTGCTTTCGCGGTTTACTGTGTGGTGCTAAATTTTCTTCCATGAGAAGAACAGTAATCAGTGCATCTCTTGCCATCATGACTGTCATGTCCCTGTCTTTGCCCGTGGTGGCGTCAGCCCAAGAGCAGGAAAACACCAAATCTATGGGGTCTATGGGCAGCTCCAGTGACAAAGATATGATTACGACTGCCGTTGCAGTGGCCGCAGTGGCCGGTCTAGCAGGTGGAATAACGTCTTCGCTTCGGCAACATGGGCAGCTTCCACAAATCCCTGGGCAGGTTCCGCCACCATATTACGAAAACTGCGAAAACGTTTGGGATGTGCTAGGACACCCCATTACTCGCTTTAATCCAGGGTATCGAGAAGAATTAGACCACGACAAAGATGGAGTGGCTTGTGAGCGTGATCCGAGGAAGAAAAAGTAGTTCTTGCAGCTTATTTGGCTGCCGGGAAAACACGACTGAGACCCCAGGGTGACAGATAAGGTTACCCCACCAGGTTTTCCCTG